>CAZGIX010000009.1:0-49831 GCA_964525785.1 uncultured Anaerolineaceae bacterium | reverse complement strand
TGATAGAACCATGACTTGTTTCAGCACTTTGGGCGCCGAAACGCAAAAAATGGAATAAAATATAGACCCGATAACATCGGGAATGTGAATTGTGCGCCCTAAAGCTCAGCTCGACAACCTGGGCGCGCGGTCTGATATGGTTTCAGGAGATACCCCTATGTCTGATATTGATGTGAAACCTCTCAACTGGCAGCCAACTCCTGGCATCGGTTATACCGTCACCCGTAGACCAGATGGCGGGATGTCATTTGTGTTTTCTGATGTGTCACATAAGACCCTGGCGCACTGGCGCGACTTTTCCTTACAGCACCTGCTCGATTCTGACCGCTTGACGCGCAACCTGTACGATCTGCGCAAGATAGACGAGATCCCTGAAGAAGCCATCCAGTACGCAGTAGAGGTCAACAACGACCCGTCTGTACGCAACATTCGCCTGGCGGTCGTGGTGAAGAACGACAGGGTGCTTCAATCGATGAAAAAGATCGCTGCGTTGACCACTCCAGGTGGGGTTGAAATGGGGCTGTTCCTGGATATCGATGATGCCGAGTCCTGGCTCAACAAACCCTTGACGCTGGTGGTCTGATCTTCCTGCACTCTTATCCAACTCAGCTAATATCACCTATGGTGCCTCTAAAAACTGCTCAGCTTACTGTCCGGGGACGCACGTTCATCTGGGGTGCCCGCACGTACCTGATGGGCATTTTAAACATCACCCCAGACAGCTTCTCCGGCGATGGCTTGATCCAGGAGCGGATCTCGCAGGCTGTCATCGATCAGGCAGTGGAACAGGCTCGCCAGTTTGCGGCTGCGGGTGCAGATATTTTGGATGTCGGTGGCGAAAGCACCCGACCTGGCTCCGAGCAGGTAAGTACTGCAGAGGAAATCCAGCGCGTTGTGCCTGTGATCCGGGCGATCGCAACAAACCCGGATGTCCTTGTATCGGTCGACACGTACAAAGCCGCAGTGGCAGAGGCCGCCATCCAGGCTGGCGCCAGCATCGTTAATGATGTCTGGGGCTTTAAAGTTGATCCGGATCTGGCATCTGTCGCAGCAACGTACAACGCGCCGGTGGTCTTGATGCACAACCGTAGCTCGTGGGCGCATGCCGAGATTAAGGATCGCCTGGGCGGAAGATATATCGGCATACCCTACGACAACTTGCTGGAAGATATCCGCAAAGAGCTGCTCGAGAGTGTGGAGCTGGCGAGAGCGGCGGGCATTCCGGATGAGCACATCATATTAGACCCCGGGATTGGATTCGGAAAGTCAGTGGAGCAGAATCTGGAGCTGCTTGACCGCCTGGCGGAGATTCGTGCTCTCGGCTATCCTGTGCTGCTCGGACCATCGCGTAAGTCATTTATCGGTTATACCCTGAACCTACCGCCTGACCAGCGCATCGAAGGGACTGCCGCTGCCATCGCCATTGGCATCGCTCGAGGGGCTGATATTATCCGTGTGCATGATGTTGCGTACATGGCTCGCGTTGTACGCATGAGCGATGCCATTGTCCGACATAGCAGTCAGATATCACCAACCTGAGCTAGTCGTAAAAGACTGGCAATCCTGCCATTTCTTGATAACCACCCTGATATTCAACGATCTTTAAGGAGATATGAATGCCGGAAGATTATTTTGGTGCCCGAGATATTCTGAAGACAAAACATGGTGACTACACCATTTACCGCCTGGAACGCCTGGAAGCCGCCGGGCTTACGCAGCTCAGCCGCCTGCCATTTTCAATCCGCATACTGCTCGAATCGCTGCTGCGCCAGTGCAATGGGAAAGAGATTAACCGCCAGGATGTGACCAACCTGGCAGGATGGAGCGCCGCTGGGGGGGAGCGTCCCAGCCTGCCTTTCCTGCCCGCCAGGGTGGTGATGCAGGATTTTACCGGTGTACCTGCAGTGGTGGACCTGGCAGCCATGCGCTCAGCGATGGCGCGCCTGGGAGGTGATCCGAAGAGGATCAACCCTCTGGTTCCGGTTGATCTGGTCATCGACCATTCCGTGCAGGTGGATTTCTTCGCCAGTCCCGACTCATGGCTGCGCAACGCGGATCTGGAGTTCCAGCGCAATCGCGAGCGTTACGAGTTTCTGCACTGGGGTCAGAAAGCCTTTGCAAACCTGCGGGTTGTACCGCCCGCGACCGGCATCGTCCACCAGGTAAACCTCGAGTACTTGGCCCAGGTTGTCCAGGCGAAGGAAGAAAATGGTATGCGCGTGGCTTTCCCAGACACAGTGGTGGGCACAGACTCTCATACCACCATGATCAATGGGCTGGGTGTGCTTGGATGGGGTGTGGGCGGGATAGAAGCTGAAGCCGCCATGTTAGGGCAACCCATCGATATGGTTACACCAGATGTAATCGGATTCAGGCTGTCTGGCGTGCTGAGCGAGGGGGTTACAGCCACCGATTTGACCCTGACGGTCACTCAGATGCTGCGCACGCGAGGCGTGGTAGAGAAATTTGTCGAGTTCTACGGCCCAGGGCTGGCAGCCATGTCGCTGCCCGATCGCGCTACGATTGCCAACATGGCTCCTGAATACGGCGCCACGATCGGTTTCTTCCCCATAGACGATGAGACCCTGCGCTATCTGCGCCTGACCGGGCGACCGGAGGAGGTTGTCGACCGGGTAGAGCGCTACTGCAAGGAACAAGGCTTGTTCCACAGCCCGGATACCCCTGATCCCGAGTTTACTGATACGCTGGAGCTGGATCTCGGGTCGGTCGTACCCAGCCTGGCAGGGCCCAAGCGTCCCCAAGACCGGGTGCCGCTGAACGAGATGAAGCGCACTTTTCAGGCCGCCCTGACGGCACCTGTCAAGGAGCGCGGTTATGAGCTCAAGCCCGCAGATCTGGAGCGGCGCGGCATGATGGGTACGAATGGGGGGCAAGTTGAGCTCAAGCACGGTTCCGTGGTGATTGCCGCCATCACTTCCTGCACCAACACCTCCAACCCATCGGTCATGCTGGGGGCGGGGCTGGTGGCAAAGAAAGCCGTCAAGAGAGGCCTGAAAATTAAACCTTACGTAAAAACCAGCCTGGCACCTGGATCGCGCGTGGTAACCGAGTATTTGCAGCAGGCTGGTCTGCTCGACCCCCTAGCTCAGTTGGGCTTTAATGTGGTCGGCTACGGCTGCACAACCTGCATCGGCAACTCCGGCCCCCTGCCGGGCGAGGTGGTGAAAGCTATCAACGGCGCTGACCTGGTTGCTGCAGCAGTTCTTTCCGGAAACCGGAACTTCGAAGGGCGAGTACACCCCTACGTGCGCGCTAACTATCTGGCGTCACCGCCGTTGGTGGTAGCGTTTGCCCTGGCTGGGACTGTAGACATCGACCTGGCGACCGAGCCAATCGGCGTGGGGAAAGATGGCCAACCGGTATTCCTGCGCGATATTTGGCCTACAGCGGATGAGGTTCGCCAGGCGGTTAGCCAGGCAGTCAGGCCGGAGATGTTCGCTGAGCAGTACGCAGATGTTTTCACCGGCAATCCTACATGGAACGCCATCCCGGCTGCTGGCAGTAACCTGTACCCCTGGAATCCGGACTCGACCTATATCCAGGAGCCTCCATTCTTTACCGGCCTCACTCGCCAGGTACCAATAATACAGGAGATCCACGGCGCGCGAGTATTAGCACTTTTAGGGGATTCCATCACCACCGACCATATTTCACCGGCGGGCTCGATCCCAGCAGCCAGCCCGGCAGGTAAGTATCTCATCGAGTCGGGTGTGAACGTGCGAGATTTCAACTCGTATGGTTCGCGGCGCGGCAACGATCGGGTGATGACGCGCGGCACTCTCGCCAACATCCGATTAAAAAACCGCCTGGTCCCTGGCGTGGAAGGCGGTTTGACCATCCACATGCCGGATGGCGAACAGATGCCCATCTACGACGCGGCCATGAAATATAAGGCAGAAGGGACGCCGCTGATCATCCTGGCAGGCAAAGAGTATGGGAGCGGTTCCAGCCGTGACTGGGCGGCAAAAGGCGCCCTGCTGTTGGGTGTGAAAGCGGTGATTGCCGAGTCCTACGAGCGCATCCATCGCTCTAATCTGGTGGGGATGGGCGTGCTTCCGCTGCAGTTCCTGCCTGGGGAGAATGCCGACAGCCTGGGACTGAGCGGGTATGAGGTATTCCATATCGAAGGATTTGACGATCGCATCCAACCCGCGCAGAAAGTTACGGTCAGGGCAGTACCACGCGACGACAGAGCCATCACGTTCAAAGCCATTGCCCGCCTGAACACGCAGATCGAGGTGGAATACTACCGCAACGGCGGCATCCTGCACAGCGTGCTGCGCGGTATGCTGTAACTGGAATTGACAAGCATTCACACCTGAGGTATGCTTCAGGGCGTCCGGGTGGGTCCGGCGCGGCAGAATCCTGCGAACCCTGTCAGGTCCGAGAGGAAGCAGCAGTAAGGAGGAAATTCTGGGTGCCGCCGGGTTGCCTGCCCGGATGTTTTTATTAATAGAACAGGGAGCGGTGGTCCGACCGCTCCCTGAATAGGGGGAATTGCTTGAATCTGAATCTGTAGGAATTTCTCTACTTATACAGCTCGATCGCAGCCGGGCGGCTGTAGAGCTGATTTGGATTGAAAACGATCCTGGCATCGTTGGTCCCACCTACTTCGACATTCCACCCAATCAGCTGGGTATGGTACATTTCCTCGCCCCCGGTTCCCAGGAGGTTAATATTGGCTCCGGGTGCATAAACGGTCCCTTCGAAATACGAATCCGATGTGCCGTTCAGTTGGATTTCATTGTCGTTGCTCGGCGGAGCGTAGATTACAACGCCCGGGATTGCTGGCGCCGGGTCCGGATCTGCAGCCGGGGCGGTGATATTCACTTCAACTGTGCCGTTGATCACCAGGTCCCCATCCACCATAACGATGGTAACGCCGGTGCCTTCGAATGAGCCGTTGCCGTTGAGGCGCAGGTCGCCTGTGACACAGTACAACCCGGGCTCAAGCGGGCTCAAAGCCTCGAGCTGGGACCCATTCCCACTCCAGGCATCAGCATGCGTGCAGTCTGGCGGGGGGATATAGTACGATGAGGGCGGCAAGGGGTCCACTTGCGAAGGCTCGGGGTCAAACTGTTCCGGATTATCGACCTCGCCCGCATAATTAATATCGCCGTTCATCACATCGACATCCGGGTTACCATCCGCCTGCAAGCATCCATTGGAAAAAATACCCCCACCATCCACGTCGATATCCACCGAGCCATGAAATCCGGCGCCGTTCTGCTGACCCTGGCAATCGGCTGGATTGAGAGCGACAATCGCATGTCCATAAGCAGCCGGGCTGCGCGGCCGCACGCGAGTGATGGCTTCGACGGTATTGCGCGCGATACCAGAAAAAACAAAATGCATGAAAGATGTCTCTGTATCGGCAGTAACCCAGGTTTTGATGTCGACGTACTTATCGTAGCCCTCGATCCCACATACGGCATCCACACCGTTCTTATCGCTGACATCCAGGTCGAGCACGTAGTTGTTGTTCGATGCGCGCTCGACAGCCGCAGTTTCGGCGGCGCTCATAGTGGCGCTCAATGCACTGCTGCCGCAGTCGAAATTGTTGTAATGAACCCCTCGATTTTCCATCTGCAGGGCGGCCTCGCCGCCGCCAGCCAGGGAGGCGGCATCCGATCCCATTTGGGCGTTGCGCCGGTCAGAATACACCATGCCGCCATCCACGGCCAGGGCCGTGAAACCGAGTAAGACAACTACGCCCAGGACGAGCAAAACAAGGGCCTGTCCACGTTCAGAATTATTTGTGATCATAGAGCATCTCCACCCTTTCTCAAACTGTTAATCACACGCTGGGCTTAAGATTGAATCCATCGCCGAGGCACTGATATCTACCGCCTGCTTGCCAAGCATGGTGCCCACGAAAGGCATCGTCATGGGATAATCGTTATAGGTCACGACGACCTCAATCGAATTCCCCATACAGGCATCTTCATCGATGTTCACCTCAACATCGATAGGAGCGCTTTCTCCATACTCGTCTTTCAAAGTTTGGAGCATATTTGAGCTGCCAAACACTCGGTCCTGTACAGAATCCGTCATGCTGGGGTTGATCGAGGCGTAGGTAGCGCCTTCCTGAGCAGCTTCCCTGAGCGACATATAGGTGAACGCAGTCCGCCCCAGATCCACCAGACCTGTAAGGAGGACTAACACCAGAACCATGCTCAATGAGAATTCGACCAGGCTCTGACCATGTTCAGATTTCTGCAGATTGCGTTTTTGGACCATTTAATCACCTCCCTAAACTATCTCGTACTCAGCCCGGTTTCAGCGGAGGATGCTTGGTAGCTGGACCTGCCAGCTGCCATCATACGCCGCATTGCCGAGACCGTAGGAATTTGTATTGATCAACGGATCTTCACCTAATCCGGTGGTGTAGATCATTGGCGGGGTTATGACTGCACCCTGGCTATCTACTAAGCTATAGCACAGGTAGTCGGATTGTTCGCCATCCCCCCAGGTGAGCACGGCACTTTCAGGCCCACCGGAGGTTATCGAAACGACGGCGGGTTCCCTGCCCTTTGGTGTGGCTAAATGATATGGCCCAGATGCGACCGCCAATGTCTCGCCGTCGAGCAAGGCGTAGTCGATCTGGGAATTGCCGGCGATATTCCACGCCAGCAGGACCTCCCCACTAGCAAACTGGATGCCATCCGGGGTCGAGCCGGTGCTGTCCGGGATGGAGGTCTGGTCAAGCAGCAGGACGCCATTCGAATTGAGCGCCTGGTAAGCTGTGCTGATCAAATCATCCTCAGGGTTAAGTGGATCGCCGGGATCGATGATCACATAGGCCAGGAGCACCCGATTTCCATCCAATGGTACTAAAGTGGGCGTGGTAAAACGCGCCCCCCCGGGCTGGCTGTCGGTCAGCAAAGCCGGCGATTTTAGCACATTCCCATTTTGATCAAAGATGGCATAGAATAGATCGGCTGAGCTGCCCTCGGGGTGATTGCGCTCATCTCCCCAGGCAAGCATGAAGAGATTATTCCCCGTTGCAGTGATGCGCGGGGCGATGAAAACCGGCACATCGTAATCTTCCCGACCTCGCCATTGATCGTTCTGGGTCAGGTTAACTGGCTGGATCAAAATATCGCCATCCGAGTCGAGCAATGAAAAATAGACATTGTAATTACTCTTCTGGACCTTCTGCCCGCCTTCATCGAATTCCTTGCTCATGTTACGAACCCAGATAGCCCCAATTTGTCCGGTCTGTGTGCCCACCATCGAGAGGAAACGGTCCTCGGTTTTCAGCTCGGCACCCTGATTGTCAGTTAACGTATCGATCGGTCGCAGCACCACCCCGAAACGGCTCAGGATAATGTACTTCAAATTGGTGCTGTGCAGCTCATTGTGTTCCCAGGTATAGATATACCGTTTGTCGGGCAGCGCCACCACGGATAGATTGCTGCCTGTGAACTGCTGGCCCTGGTTCAGGTTAGTGCCGTACTGGTTCTCCTTCCAGACCAGCCTCAAGTTAGGACCCACGGTCAAGTCGAGAGACGCCTGTGCAAAGGGAGCCGGAACAGCTACCTGCATATTAATGGAGGCCTTCCTGGCAGTATCACGGGACGAGGTGGCAGTGACCGAGAAATAGATAAAATCTCCCACTACGGCATCAGCCGGGGCAGTCACTCTGATAACAATCGGATAATCGGCATGCTGCGGCAGTGAACCCGTATCGGCAGTGCCATCGCCATCGCTGTCCAGCAGCGGAGAGGATCCACCTGTTGAGTAAAGTTTCAACTGCCAATCCAGCGTAATTCCGGCAACGCTCACATCGAAGACATCTGCCCCCTTACTGCCGCTATTGCGCAGCGTGAAGGACAGGCTCGCCGTACGTTTGCTGGTTATGCTGCTTTGGTATGCCGGATAAACCTTGGCGCGCCAGCTGGCTGGAGGGCGCGTGAAGCGTATTGCCTTGGAGGTGCTCAAATCGGGTGAGTTGTACAGGTAGAGCAGCCCATCCACTCCATGTTCGTCTTCTATGCCTACAGTTGCCTGGTCTATGACTCCGTTGAGCGCCTGGTACTGGAACAGGATGCTGCCGTTCTCATACAGGATGATCTCAAAAGTGAGCAAATCCTGGCTGCCTAAACGAGCGACCTGGAACCACTCAATCGCCAGATAGCGCCCACCCGGACCATCGCCAGACTGGTAGAAGATCTTACTGGTCTTTTGCCCCTGGTTGTCCACCAGCAGGATCAGGTCATCCCAGAACGGGGCAATAATATTATTCGGATCTGTATCACGGGGTATGGGCTGGTTGACGAACTGGTAGCTTCCCTTGCCAAACATCACCAGGCCGTTCGTATTGGCGAAGAGTTCAGAGTAGGTGTTCTCGTAGAACGGGAAATCAAACCCGATATCGACCGGGCCAGCGTACTCATCATCCCGACCGTCAAATTCCAATTCCGTACCGGTCGAGGTCAGATCCAGCCAGGCAGGAATAATTGCATCATCGAACGTATAACCATAGCCGTCTACCAGCGGGCTTTCACCAGCCAGGATCGCCCCCTGGAGGGAGGAGTTATCTCCTTTGTCCGGTGGGGTGCCAGGATCAAATGGAGAATCTTGAGCCAGGCTGCCTGCACTGGCACTGGCAGTGACCAGGAAGAACAGGATAATAAATGGGATCAGGCTCTTCTTGAACATGGCGATAATGATCCAAAGCTCACCGAATGTACGGATAATCGATGCTGATCGCCTGGCAGTATGCGCGGTCGAAAGTCAGCTCGATATGGTAAACGCCATTGGACATCTGGCTGCCGAAGGTCAGTGTCAAATCTTCCTGAAGCTGGCTGAAGGTACCAATCCAGTTTGGATTGCGGGTCACAGAAGGCGGCAGCCAGGGTTGCTTGGCAGGTGCGGCTTCATCAATGCCGACAAAGGTGATCGATTTCAAGTTGTTGTTGCCGGTTGTAGGCCATTCCACATAAATCTGCGTTACACCGATCGGAAGGATGTAGTCTGTGTAGGTAATGGTCCAGCGCATTTTCTTCTTGGAGCTATCCACAATGGCGATCAAGGCTCCCTGGGGGCAGGAGGGGGTGGGCGTAGGGGTATAGGTAGAGGTCGGAGTGGGCGTTTCCGTCGGCGTGTTCGTCGGAGTAGGAGTAAAAGTGTGCGTTGGTGTAGGCGTCAGTGATGGACCCGGTGTGGGAGTAAGCGTCTCAGTAGGTGTTGCAGTCTCAGTAGGCGTTGGGGTCTCTGTGGGGGTATTGGTAGGAGTCGGCGTTTCGGTAGGGGTGGGTGTGATGGTGGGCGAGGAGGTGTTGGTCGGGAAAGGCGTCGGCGGTGTTCCCTCGATATGAACATCTTTAATGATCGTGCGGGATGTACGCGCAGAGATAGGGAACGTATAGACATTCACCAGGGGTAAAATGGGCTGGTAGGTGGACTGCACCTGGACAATGACCCGGTCTCCAAGGTTCACCGAAGCCGAATCCAGGGCCTCGCAGGAGCTCGAGATCTGCGAAGTTCCTGGACCATGGTCATAACTAATGGAAACATCTCCATCCTGGATGCTTCCCAAAGTACCGATGCGTTTGGCAGCGCTGACGATGCCAGGACAGTCTTTATAGTGGGGCACACCGCCGCCGACATTGCCGGCCGCTGCACCGTAGCGGGCAGCTTCCCGGCTGGCGGTGGAGACCGCGCTGTAGATCAACAAAAGCCTGCCAATTTCTATCACGCCAAACGTGACGAGCAGCAAAAGGGGTAAGACTAGTGCGAACTCCACCATGCCCTGGGCTTTCTCTTCGCCAAACCATCTTCTTTTTCGGAGAGCTATGTTTCTTTTCATTTCAGTTTACAATCATCAAAATATATTGTGTGTTTTTTAGTTAGATCACAAAATATTGTGATGGCAGGCATAAAAAAAACAGGTCATCCGCTCATCACTTTGAACGTAACTCTTCCTATTTTGTTACACTACACCCGATTAAGGCATAAAATTGCCGTTAAATTTATGCACAAAAAGCTGAGCAGATTTAGCGACCTGCACTCAACTTGGTGCTCCTGATCACTAAAATCGTGACAGCTATTTGTCTGGCTTGGGTGGACGCCTGGTTGGATTGGGGAGTGATTTCTTGGTCTTCGCAGGCCTGGGTGTTTTGGTCGGTTTACTTTTAAGTGTAGGAGTAGGCGTGTCTGTGGACCGCTTTTCCCCGGAGCCGATGCCAGGCGTGGATGTGGGTGTGCTGGTGACGAAAGCGGCAGGTGTGGGGGTATTTGTCGCAACTTTTTCTGGGCTGATCCGAGGAACTGGCGTATTACTCGGCGGGGCAAGCGTATTGGTTGGCGCAGGCATCGTCAGCGTTGGGCTGCTTGTGAATGTCGCAGTGGCTGTTGCCGTTATTGTGGCAGTCAATTCCGCAGCCGTGAGATCCTGCTCAGCCAGATCGAACACACCACCGGCAATCGTCAGCAGCCGGTCAAGATCACTTTGCACATCCTGAGGAGCAGAAGCCTCCAAAAGGCGGATCGATTCAGCTTCCCCATTCAGACTCGCACCCAGGTTATCCACCAGCTCCTGAGCTCTCTCTGGGTCCCGCTCTCCAACCAGGATCATGGATCGTACGGCATCCTGGACGTTCTCCTCGAATAATGCCACTGTCTCAGAGACTAGTTCGGGTTGATTTTCGATCAGGAGAGTTCGAATTTCGACCAACCGGCGCTCAGCATTACGGACATATAGCTGAGCTTTCCCGGCTACATCCGGCGTGAATGCCAGTTCAGTTTTCTCCACCGTTTGCTTGACCCGGTAAAGCAGCTCACCAGGCATAGCGTACTCGGAAGCCCTGGCAACGCTTGCACTGCCTATTATTACCGCCAATACCAGCGCCAGGGTGACCAAAAACTGCAGAGCAAGGCGTTTCTGGCTGAATAGCGCTGCAAAGGTTTGTTTCAGTCCAGCCCACCGGCTCCCCGTCTGCCGGATTGGCACTGCAGACTGTTCCTGGCGGATTTGATCTATCAAACGATGGCGCGAAGCATTGACGAACCCCGGCCTCGGCTCCAGGGTCGTCTTACGTGATTGGATCCACAAGGCTGCCTCAAGGACCGGGCGCAATTCGTCGGCCAAAGCCGGGTGGCGCGCCAGGACATCATCCAACGTCTCTGCCCCCTGTTGGATTTTCTCCAGGCAATCCTGCAAGATCCTATCAAAATCGTCGTTTTGCTTCGCCATCCGTGCTTTCTTGATTACCCTCCAACATTGAACGCAGCGCAGCCAGAGCCCGGTGTTGCATCACGCGCACTGCACCCGGTGAGCGCCCCATCACTTGAGCGGTCTCCTCAGGGGATAGCTCACTCAAGAAGCGCAGAACCAGGACAGTCCGGTAATCATCGCGTAATTGTTCTAATGATAATCGCAGTTCCTCCCGCTCAAAACTATTGATCAGCGTTTCACTCGGACCAGGGTTATGGTCATGCAGCGATAAATCATCAATCGATACCTGCTGTTTGGTCGATCCAGAGCGCCGGTAGTGATCGATCAAGGCATTGCGCGCGATGCGGAATAAGAACGCCAGGAACGGCACACCTTGTTCGCGATAACCCGGCAGCGAACGCCAAACCCGCATAAAAACGTCTTCGGTTAAGTCTTCGGCATCCAGGCGGTTGTCGACATGGGCAAATAAAAATCGAAACACCCTATCGGCATAACGCTCATACAATCCGCCAAACGCCTCTGCATCTCCTTGCCTGGCAGATTCCAGCAGTTGAATGTCGTCAATAGATAAATTACCCGACATCAACGCTATCCCTTTGAACGTATCGATAGAGAATTTGTTACGATTTTCATCTGGATATTCACCGGAACCTAATAATAACAGATGAATTCTAAGGATATTCGTTCCCGGGGAAGTACTATCAAGATTGGTAGGTTGGATAAATAAAAAACTCCCACAAGTTCCGGAGGAGCTGTGGGAGTAGTTGTCGTCAAGGAAAACTATGGCTTATTGCCCTTATCATTAGTGGGCAACGCCGGCTGAGGCGGCTGTTGGCTTCCTCCACCAGATCCACCCCCGGAGCCAGATGGTCCGGAGCCGCTGTCAGAACTGCCGTTCGATCCGTCGCCTTGCCCCCCACTCGATGGAGGCGTGTCTGCGCCCGAGCCAGAATCCGAACCCTGGCCGCCGTCAGGACCGGGACCCGCATCAGGGCCTGGACCGGCATCGGGACCGGGGCCGGGAGCAGGAGTGCTCTGTGGGCCAGGACCAGGATTGGGGGTCGCCTGAGGACCAGGACCCGCATCAGGCCCAGGACCGGCATCAGGCCCGGGACCATACTGAATACCATGTGTACCGGTCATCGTGACAGTCACGGTGATAGTTGGGGTGACTACCTCCGATCCGTTGCGCAGGCGGAACTGCTCTTGGAGATATAACGGATCCTCCATTCCAGTCTCAACCCGCCGGATTTGCGCTCGGATCATCGCGTGCACCTGCGCCCGCAGCGCGTCATTATCGGGGGAATTGATCTGTGACATCCCCATGATCCGATCCTGATCACGTAAATGGCGTTGTACTGCTTCGAGAGCCGCATTCATCTCAGTGGCGTCCATTCCGGCAACGAGCTCAAGGGCTGCGTCCATTTCCTGCTGGTAGCGCGCCAGCACGTCTTCAGGGACGTCCTCGCCCATCAAGATCAACCTGGAGGCTTCACCTACCCGGCGATCTGCATACTGCAGCATCAATCTCATTTGATCTTGAGACTGCCGGCTCAGGTTACTCCATATATCTTCACTGAGGGTCTTGACCGGGTAGAGCACTTCTGTTGGCAAGCTGTCTTGTGCAGCATAGACTGTAGCCCCCGCCCCCCCGAACAACATAGCTAAACCGATTGATATCGCAGCAAGAATATTCAGCATCTTAACACGCTCCTTTTGTTTTAATGGGTTGTTCAACAATGAAATCCATCCATTAAGACGTTCACGAAGCGTGGCAGATACGGGAGGCGCTGAAGTAGTTTCAACAGCCAGCTCTCGCACCTGAGACAGGTATTTTCCCCTCGCGGCGGATGCCCGGAGTGGATCGCGTTCGGGTGCCTGCTGGAGCGGCTCAAGCAAATCTCGCAGTTGTTTATCAATTTCTTGTTCTTCTCTGGCCGTCATACGAAGTCCTTTTTTATAATACGCCGTAAGGTGTTCAAGGCTCGGTGTTGGAGGGCTTTTACAGCCCCTACTGGCTTATTTACCACCCGGGCAATCGCCTGGTTATCCAGGTTGTCCAGGTATTTCAGAACCACCACCTGGCACTGTTCAGGGGTCAACATTGTCAACGCCGTTCTAACCACCGTGCGATCCTGTTCCAAGATGAGGTCATTGTCAAGCTGCTCGCCAACCGGATTTCCGCTCATTGCTTCCAAGGGGAGGAATGCTGGTTGGCGGCGATAGTGATCCGTGATCCAATTATGCGCCACGCGATAGAGATAGGCCTGCAGATATTGGTCGGGGCCGCCGCCGCGTTTCATGGCCTGCAGAAAACGCTCAAATGTCTCAGCAACACATTCTTCTGCCAGGTCCTGGTCGCCTAAGAGGCGCATCGCATAACGGTACAGCCTTGGGCTGTAAATGTCATAAATCTCTGTTAATGCCTGGACATCAAACCGCCGAGCGAGTTTAATCAAGACAGTTTCGTTGTACATCGCTCTCACAATTTTAAGACGAAATTATGATCGGATAGATACGGGTTGCTTGTAATTTCTGTTAGAATCAGCCCGCTGTCCAATCCCATTCATAGAACGCTACCTTTGCCATCCCTGTGTCCTCCGACCAAAAATCCCCGGCCCCTGCAGAATCAAATGGACAGCCCGATCCACCGGCATGGCAGCGCTACGGCGCCAGCCTGTTTGGTCTATTCTCAGGGAACGCTGCCCGAGAAGGCTATCTTGCAGCCGCAGACCAGGCGGTGATCAGCCTCTCCAATTTCCTGGGCACGATCATTTTAGCGCGAAATGTGGATCCCACTCAGCTTGGGATCTACGGCGTGGGTTTTGTCACTTTGCGCCTGGTGCGGTCCGTTCAAGATGGAATTGTTGTCCAGCCGCTAAATGTATACGGCGCCAGTATGGCTGAGGAGGATTTCAAGCGCTATGCTACCAGCACCAGCATCCTGCAGATCGCGCTTGCTGTATGCACGGCGATCCTGGTTGCAATCGGTGGCTGGATGCTCACCCAACTGGGAAACGACACTGCCGGGCCTACGCTTTTCGCCTTATGGTTCTCTTTCCTGGCCTGGCAGATGCAGGAGTACATACGCCGCATGCTCTACACCCGCGGCGCAGTATTCAGTGCAGTGGTCAATACGGTCATCGCCAATGCCATGCGCCTGGGTTTGATGATTGTGTGGGCTAGCCAGGGAAAATTGAGCGGCATCGCCGGATTGGATGCCATCGCCTGGGGATCGCTGGCGGCGTTGGTCCCCGGGCTATGGTTTATACGCCACTACTGGACGCGGCAGTATGCCAATCTACGAGAGACCTGGCAGCGCAACTGGAACTTTGGGCGCTGGCTGATGGGAGGCACGATCGCCAACTGGGTGTCAGCTGAGTTTTATCCGGTTTTAACTGCCGGGATGATCAGCTTTGCCGCTGCAGGAGCATATCGCGCCCTACAAAACCTGGTGGCCCCGGTACACACACTGCTGCGAGCGACGGATACCTTTCTCACCCCGCGCGCGGCGCGCATTTACTCCGCCGGCGGACTGGGTGCACTGGCACGCCTGCTGAAACAAGTGTACGCGGTAACAGCCATTCCAATCCTTGGATTGTTGACACTTGCCAGCCTCATCCCACAGCAGCTCCTGCATTTATTGTACGGGGACACGTATGTCGAATACAGCCGTGGTATGGTATGGATGGTGCTTTTCTATGCGCTCTGGTACTTATATTGGCCGCTGCAAACTGCATTCAAAGCCGCACGCATCTCCCGCCCAATTTTCATCGCCAACCTGTTCGCCACGATCTCCATGTTCACCATCGGTATATGGCTCATCCTGCGTTGGGGAATCTATGGCACGATCGGCGGGCAAGCGCTCAATGCTCTGGTGGTCAGCATCATTTTGTGGGGCGCCTGGCTGAGGATAAAAGGCGCCTATCGACCTGACCAAAGCCCCGAAGGTCTTGCGGGCAATTCAGGTTCTGGTGTGTCTGGCGGGGTGTAAATAACGCCTGGGCAGGCGACCATTCCAAGCCGGCTGCCAGCGGTACCAAAAAGTGATCAGGAACGCCAGGTAAATCAGCTTCAAGTCAAAACCCAGGCTGGCATGTTGGATATACAGGCGATCTAGGCGTAGTTTCTGGCGCGGAGTCAGGTAGTAATCGCCTGCGACCTGCGCCAATCCAGCCAATCCAGGCAGAACCCGGTGGCGGTTTGCGTACTCCGGCACCTGCTCCAGGTAACCGTGCACAAGGACGGTGCGCTGGGGCCGCGGGCCGACAAAGCTCATCTCCCCTTTAAATATATTGATCAGCTGAGGCAGCTCGTCCAATGCAGTTTTGCGCAGCAGTCGTCCCATCCACAGAACACGCTCGTCGACCTGGCTGGCTAACACAGGTCCGGTGCTTAGCTCCGCACTGCGCACCATAGTGCGAAATTTAAATTGGAGAAAATTTATCCCGCCCATCCCCACCGAGTTCTTTACAAACAATACTGGACCGGGATCCTCAAACCACACCAGAAATGTGATGACCAGCCATACCGGTGCTGATATAACCAACCCGAGCACCGACAGCCCCAGGTCAAACAGGCGTTTTGTCAGCAGTATGCCACCCGGCGTCCCGATAACACCAGTATGCCGCTGGCGAACTTCAGCCTGGATGCGCGGCGATGGCGGCGAGTTGTTTTCCCAGGGGGGCTCCCTAAAAAAGGTATTCAGCAGCCCACCACTAAAAGCCCCAACCATAGCGATGATAAGCCAGAGAGCAGCGATGCCAGCACTCATCCATAGCAACGCCATCAACCAGAAGATAGTAAACGGCCCTAGCGGCAGCAGGAAGGCCAGGCGATAACGCCATGAACTTTTCAATGGAACATACGTCAGGCACCACCCACAAGCCACAACCCAAACAGCCTGCACGGTAAACAGTGCCAATGCGCCCCATAAGGATAACGATCCCTGCAGCAGGTAATGGCTGTGAATCCGCCAGGCAAACAACGCTCCCAGGATGAGAACGCATAGAATACCCAGCAGCCCAACCGCCAGCTGCCAGAATTCCTGACCGGACCGTTCGCGTGTGAAACGCGCCTGCTTCGACATGAATTCCAAAATTATACCGTAGGCGGGCCGAGATCTGGCCTGGCAGGTGATGTTATAATCCCGCTTTGCAAGACCATTTGTGCTTACTCTTGATGGAAAAAATATTACGGTGAGAATCAACAGACGTATCCTTGGTGTTTCAATCCTGGCAGCTCTTGCACTGGTTACCGCGCTGGCTGCGATCATCTACCTGCCTGGCGCCCGAGCGAGATGGTCAGAACCGCTCGGACCTGGGCTGGGATTACCCACCCTTACACCCACTGCGCAGCCGCAGGCGCTGATTGTCCAGCCAACAGCGGCCAGCGAGGCGGTCGGTCAGGTCGAACAAGGCAGCCCGGCGCCGGGCATTGCTCAAGACCAGCTCGCCACAGATGAGCCTGCCGTGACCATCCCTACCCCGAAGCCACAGCCGCTCTGCGGCGGGCCTGCAGTGATGACCATCCTGGGAGTCGGCGCCGACAGCGGACCGGATTATCTATACGGGTTGGCAGATGTAATCCGCATTGCCCGCATCGATTTCGTGACCCCAAAAGTGACTGTGCTCTCCATACCCAGGGATCTGTGGGTGGAGATCCCGGAAATTGAGAATCCATACGGGATAGATCACGGCAAGCTGAACCAGGCATTCTTCTACGGCAGTCCGGGAATGGGCTACTACAAAGGTCCGGGCGGCGGTCCCGGTCTGCTGGCGCGCACGCTGGATCTTAACTTCGGCCTGCGGCCTGATCATTACGGGGCAGTCGATATGATCACCTTTGCCAGGATCGTCGACGCCGTTGGCGGCATCGACCTTTACCTTCCCTATGATGTTGACGGAAGGCCAATCGACGAAAAGACCGAGGACATGGGCTATTTCACAGCCGGGCAGCAGCACTTCACCGGCGAAGAAGCGCTGCGGTTCTCGCGCATACGCAAGAAATACAACGACTTCACCCGTATGGATCATCAGAATATGGTGATCTGCGCCCTCAAGGAGAAGATCACCAGCCCGTCTGTGCTGCCAAAGATACCCAGGCTGATCGCGGCCTTCAACGACTCTATACTCACTGACCTGAGCCCCGAGCAGCTGGCGCAGTTTGCCTGCCTGGCACCCCAGCTCAAGCGCGAGAACCTGCTCTTCACCAGCCTGCCAGATGAGATACTTTCTCCTGGAAGAGTGTACAGCCCCCAGCAGAAAAGTGAAGTATTTATCATGGAGGCAGATTTCAGCGTTATCCGCGATTACATATCCCGCTTCATGGCAGGCAAGTGGCCCACCCAACCCGATGAGCCTACCTGTCCGTAGCAGCAGCCTGTCAACCCTGGGCCAGCGCGAATGAACCGCCTCACCCCCCTCAATGTGCCCGCTCTCCTGAGACAGTATGGCTTACATCCAGACCAGAGCCTGGGTCAGAACTTCCTGATAGACGAGCACGCTTTAGAAGAAATCATCTCAGCGGCTGAGATCTCCGCCGGGGATGACGTGCTGGAAATTGGCCCAGGGTTGGGAAGCCTGACACGCCATCTGGGAGGCGCTGGGCGTAACGTCATAGCGGTCGAGCTGGATCAGCGCCTGCTGCCGCTGCTGCGGGAGGTGCTTCGCCCCTATCCCAATGTCCAGGTCATTCACGGGGATATCCTGGAGCTCGATCCAGCGGACCTTATGCCAGCAGCGGGATATTTAGTAGTGGCGAACATCCCCTACAATATCACCTCAGCCCTGATCCGCTACCTGCTCGAATCCCGCTCGCGCCCAGAGCGCTTGATCCTGACGGTGCAGCGCGAAGTCGCCGAGCGCATCTGCGACCAGCCGGGAGAGATGAGCCTGTTGGCGCTCAGCGTGCAGGTCTACGGGCATCCAACGATTAAAGCGCGCATCCCAGCTGGGGCATTCTACCCTGCACCCGAGGTGGATTCGGCAGTTATCCGCATCGACCTGTATGACGAGCCGCGCATTCCCACCCCTGAACTGGAACAGTTTTTCCGCCTGTCGCGGGCTGGGTTTTCTCAAAAACGTAAGAACCTGCGCAATGCAATTTCAGCAGGCATGGCGTGGTCAAAACCGGAAGCGGAGTCCATCCTGCGCGCCTGTGGGATCGACCCCAGCCGCAGAGCAGAATCATTAAGCCTGGAAGAATGGAGGAAACTGGTACTGGCGAGCCAGCAGGGTTAGCGCTTCAAATCACGATACTCGTACAGCAACTGCCAGACGCGAACCGCAGCTTCCCGCTGGATGCGGAAGCACATTTTGGAATGCCCCCAACGACGGTCTGCAAAGTAAATGGGAATCTCACGGAAACGATAGCCCAAACGACAGGCAATAAAAGCCATCTCGACCTGAAATGCATAGCCGTTCGAACGAACGCGCTCTAGAGGCATCCCCTGGAGCGTTTCCCGGCGCCACATCCGGTATCCACCGGTGGCATCCCGAACCGGCAAGCGCAATATGCTGCGAGCATACAGGTTGCCAAATGCTGAAAGACCTTTGCGCCACAAAGGCCAGCGCTCATCGACTGCCCCACCAGGGACGTAGCGCGAACCCATGGCGACATCGCAGGAATCCAGGACATTTGCCAGCTCCACCAGCTTTTGGGGGGGATGTGAGAAATCAGCGTCCATTTGGGCCACAGAAGACGCCCCCATAGCTATCGCCCGTTGGAAGCCCTGGATGTAAGCAGAGCCCAATCCCATCTTACCCGGACGGTGCAGCACCGCCATATGCTGCGGGTGCGATGCCGATAGGCGGTCGGCGAGATCTCCGGTGCCGTCTGGGCTGTTGTCGTCTACAACCAAGACGCACAACTCATCAAGCGGCAGGCTGAACAAGGTGGAGACTAATTTCTCGAGGTTCTCCACTTCGTTATAGGTAGGTATGACAACAGTGATCTGCACAGTGGAATGTTATTCCAACCAGCTCAATAGATCTTGTCTTTCAGGTCATCCAGGCTGGTAAACGGACCCTCGCCTGAGAGTTGGCGGATATCCACCCTCAGACGCCTGGCAGAGCTCGATTCCTTATCACGATCTTTCAGCGGATAAAAATAATCCAGAGATTGCTCCAGGCGGGTGCGGATGCGCTCTGAGATTGCATTGGCTGCGGTAGATGTCGTCACCAGGATAAAGCGGTGCGAGTCAAGCTGGCCCAGGAAATCATTTGGACCACCCAGCTCCCGTACAGCGTTCAGGAACATCAGCCCTACGGCGCGCAGTACATCATCGGAGGCCACGAAGCCATATGCCTCCCGAAAGTCAGCCAGGTTCTCCAGAGTGAATGCCAGGATTGTCCAACCGCTGGTCTCCAAACACTCGAGCAGCCGCTCATCGACCAGCGCCCCTTCAGGAAGATGTGTAACCGGATTATTCAATGATCCGTGCGAGGAGCGCCGCAGGGCATTACGCACGCGCAAGCGTAGCTCCTGGATGTCGAAAGGCTTGGTAATATAATCATCCGCTCCGATCTCAAGGCCTTGCAGGCGATCGGCACGTTTGCGTTTTTCAGTTAGAAAAATGATCGGGATATCTTCGGTCCGGCGATGGCTGCGCAGGCGCCGGGCAACTTCAAAACCATCGATATCTGGCAGACGAATATCCAGGATAATTAAATCAGGACGAGATATCTGGCAAATTTCAGCCGCCTTCTCACCCCAATTCGCAGTGAGGACTTCGTATCCCTGGACATGGAAATAGGCATTGAGCATATCTGCCACGTCGACATCGTCCTCGACAACCAGGATGGTCGATTTTTCAGCCACGTATGCACCGCACCTAGCTCATCGGATGCTTGTCGATGATAAACTCACATACCTCATCACCCATAGCAAAGCAGCGCGACTCGCTGACACGAAACTCCTGCCCCCCTGACAGCCACTTCAGCCCACCCTGGAGCAAACCGGCAGCGATATAGCAGACCGGTTTATCCAGGTCATGCCGGCCCCAGCAAACAGGGCAGCGATGGATTGTATATGCAAAGTCATGCTCGCGTTCCACCACGGTGCTGTACTGATCGCTGATCTGGCTGAAGATCTTTGCCATAACCGGTATTCCAATACGCATTTTGGTCTGCAGAGGCAGCACACGGAATGCCAGGTCGCCAACTCCGGCGAGGGCGCCAAAATTGCGCAGCGAATCTGCAAATGCTACTCGACCAGCGCGCAGCGCCAGGCCGCGACCACCACGCGGGCCATACATTTCTTCTAACGCCTGGTTGATGGCTGAGAAATCCGAAAAATCGAACTCGCGATCCAGATTGCCTGGGGGATAGTTTTCAATCAGGTGCGGTAGATGTGCCAGGTTTAATATGGCATTGACCCCGTTTTTACCCATTACCTCTTCCAGGGCCTTCAGGGAGATGTATACGATCTTATTGGCGTAATAGTAGCCGCTCTTCGGGATTGGATCCATGATGCCTTGCCAAAATTTCTATATATGTGATGATCAGATCAGTTTCGTCAGATCTTCTGTGGCTCGGCGCATGTCGAGGAATATCAGCCCCAACTTGGCCTGCTCGCGAGCCAGCGCGGTCAGCACCGCTTCTTCTCCGACCGACATTAATACCACATAGCCCTTTTGACCTTTGATATATACCTGATCCAACATGCCACGGCCTAACTCAGAGGCGATTCTCTCTCCAAGGGATAACATCGCTGCTGACATAGCCGAGACCCGGTCTTCTTCCACCCCTTGGGGTAATGCGGAGGCAATGCTCAAACCGTCAACACTGACCACCGCGGAAGCCTCAATATCAGGCGATGATGCCTGTAAGTCTCGTAATCGTTCAACCATCATTTGGGAGCGTGATTTCGTCAAGGCAGCTACTCCTTCTCAATAAGCAGCCAGAAACAACGAGTGATAAGGTGACGTTCCGGCCAGTAATTTTTACAATATTTCATGAAAGTGATGGCAGGAAAGCAATACAAATGTAGCACAGGCAAAAATATGTGTCAAGCCAAACATGCTATAATTAACAGGTTTGTCAGCCGGAGTATGATTTATGCCGTTTCGTGATCTTAGTGAATTCGTCAATCTGTTGGACAAACGTGGTCAGTTGGCGCGCATCAAAATCCCGGTTTCCAACGAGCTGGAGATCACTGAGATCGCCGACCGGGTGATCAAGGGTCCAGAAGAACGCAATAAAGCCCTGCTCTTCGAAAATGTGCCTGGCTATGATATGCCGTTGCTGATCAATATGTACGGCTCAGCGGCGCGTATGGCCTGGGCATTGGGGGTTGAGCATCTGGACGAGCTCAACCATAACCTGGCAAAAGTTATCGATCCACGTTTGCCCCGCGGCATGGGAGAAATGGTCGAGCGCGGGCGTGACCTCGCCGCCACATTGAAGTCGATCGGATTAGGTCCTAAGAAGGTGCGCCGTGCTCCGGTCCAGCAGGTCGTCAATACCGAGAATCCATCCCTGGACAGCCTGCCCATTCTGAAGTGCTGGCCCGAAGACGGGGGCAAATTCATCACTCTGCCTCAGGTAATCACTCGCGATCCTGAAACCGGCATCCGCAATGTCGGTATGTACCGACTGCAGGTGCTCGACTCGCGCACCCTGCTGGTGCACTGGCAGCGCCATAAAGGCGGCGCAGAACACGAACGCAAAGCTCGCCAGGCCTCTCAATCGGAGGGCGACACGAAAGCCCTGATACCAGCCGCAATCGTTCTCGGAGGCGATCCAGCCAGCATATGGTGCGCATCTGCACCGCTGCCCCCCAATATCGATGAATATTTGTTGGCAGGCTATTTGCGAGGCTCGCCGGTTAGATTTGTAAATTGTGTCTCACAGCCTCTGGAAGTTCCGGCAGAGGCCGAGATTATTATCGAGGGATACGTGGATCCGAACGACCATCGCCCGGAAGGGCCTTTTGGCGATCACACCGGATACTACACCCCTGTGGAGCTGTTCCCGGTCTTTCACGTCACAGCCATAACCCAGCGCAAGAAACCCATCTACCCAACTACCATCGTCGGAATCCCACCCATGGAAGACGTGTGGATGGGAAAAGCAACCGAGCGCCTTTTCCTGCCGCTGATGCGTTTATTCTTACCGGAAATTGTGGATGTCAACATGCCTGCCGAAGGCGTGTTCCATAACCTGGTGCTGGTATCGATCAAGAAACGCTACCCGGGCCACGCCCGCAAGGTCTTATTCGGACTGTGGGGGCTGGCGCTGATGTCCCTGGCAAAGGCGATTGTCATCGTAGATGAATGGGTGGACGTACAGGATTTGTCCCAGGTAGCCTGGCAGGCGTTAGGCAATGTAGACTGGTCGCATGATGTCGTCATTGTGGATGGTCCTGTCGACCACCTGGACCACGCCTCATACCGGCATTCTTACGGCGGTAAAATCGGTGTGGATGCAACGGCAAAGCTGCCTGAAGAGGGTCACCAACGCTCCTGGCCAGACGTCGCACGCATGGATGGTGATGTGAAAGCCCGGGTGGATAAAATCTGGGAAAAATTGGGATTTTAGCCTGAAATCACGCTCTCATCTTCGCCAACTTTATCTGTATGGAGGAAACTATTCGATGAATAAATACCGCGACTTCACCATCTTATTCCTGATGGTGATGTTGATCAGCATGGCTTTCAGTGCATGCTCCCAGGCGAACCAGCCTGCAGCCACCCAATCCTTGCCCGCCGAGCCTGTGACCTTGCGCATCGCCACCCTGCCAATCCTGGATAATCTGCCCATGTATGTTGCCCAACAGGAAGGACTGTTCGCTGCGCACAATGTCAATGTGGAATTCATCCCTGCCGGATCTGCTGCCGAGCGCGACCAGATCATCGTCGCCGGGCAGGCAGACGGGATGATCAATGAAACTATCTCTACCCTGCTGTATAACAAAGATCAACCGCAGGTGCAGATTGTACGCTTTGCCCGCACAGCCACATCTGAGGCTTCTCAGTATTCCATCCTTGCCAATAGCCAGAGTGGGATCGAAACGGTTGCCGATTTGAAGGGTATAGAAATTGGCATCTCCGAAGGCACGGTCATCGAATACATCACTTTCCGCTTGCTGCAAGCGGAAGGCCTGGCAGCCGAGGATATCAAGACCATCGCCGTGCCGAAGATCGCTGATCGCATGGCGCTGCTCAACAGCGGAGAGCTGAAAGCTGCCACTCTGCCGGATCCACTCTCATCCCTGGCGATCCAACAGGGCGCGCTGATCGTGATCGATGATACCAGCCACCCAGAATATGGATACAGTACATATTCCTTTGTAATCCCGGTCATCGAGCAGAATCCAGATGCCATCCGCGGCTTCCTGGCAGCGGTTGAAGACGCCAGCGCTCTGATCAATGCCAATCCGAATAAATGGAACGATCTGCTCCAGAAAGAGAAGCTGGTGCCCGAGCCGCTGCTTGGATCGTACAAGATGCCGCCTTTCCCGGCTGCCAGCGTACCCAGCCAGGCGCAGTGGGATGATGCGCTCGCCTGGGCAAAGGAGAACGGCCTGGTGGAAAACGACGTCGCCTACAGCGACTCGGTGAATGCCAGCCTGTTACCATAAATAGTATAGGAGTTGCGCCCATCGGGGTAGTCGGGGATATTTGGGCAGGCAATACCCGTCCAAACATCCTCATCCACCCTACAAACACATAAGTCCTGAAGTGATTAACTTCAACTCTCCTGAACACCGGTACTAGTGGCAGGATTCAGGACAGCCCCTGATTACGAATATACGATGATTGAGCTTGACGCGCTAACGTATGCTTACGGGCAGGGAATCCCGGTTTTTCAAGACTACAGCTGGAAAGCCGAACGCGGTGAAGCCTGGGCCGTGCTAGGCCCTTCCGGCTGCGGAAAAACCACCCTGCTCTACCTGCTTGGCGGGCTGCGCTACCCCACCAGCGGATCCATACGCATCGGCGGTCAGCCGCTAGTTCGCCCACGACCGCACACCGGCTTGATCTTGCAGGATTACGGACTGCTCCCCTGGGCGACGGTACGCCAGAATGCTGAGCTTGGAATCCGCATCCGAAACTTCTACGGTCCAGACGGCAAACACACCCCGCAGGATTTCCGCCCTGACATAGACGTTTTACCCTGGCTGGAACGTCTGGGGCTGGCACCACTGGCTGATAAATATCCCGGGCAGATTTCCGGCGGTCAGCGCCAGCGCACCGCCATCGCCCGTACGCTGGCGCTCAGACCAGATCTGCTGCTCATGGATGAGCCGTTCTCTTCGCTGGATGCACCGACGCGAGAGAATCTGCAGTCCCTCACCCTGGAGCTGCATGCAGAACAGCAGCTGACTATGGTGATCGTCACCCATGCGATAGAAGAAGCCGCGATCATGGGATATAAAATCCTGGTCCTGGGCCAACCCCCCAACACCGAGGCCGTGGTGATTGAAAATCCAGGTGCCAAACAGCCCGATTACCGCCTTACCGGGGAATACCTGACATTGTGCCGCAAGCTGCGCGGCATGTTGGAAGAACTGGGCGCGGTCGTAAACATCTGACAGGGGCTACATCTTGAAACGCAGAGATTTGCTTTTAGCAGCTATTGCAATCATCCTGGTCTGGCAGGTCCTCGCCATGATCGTGCAGCGCCAGATCCTGCCGACGCCGCTGGTGGTGGCTCGCACCTTCATTGAAGAACTGCGCGGCGATCTGGTGGGACATTTTCTGGTCAGCCTGTGGCGAGTGATCGCCAGCACCGCCCTGGCAATTGCCCTGGCGGCCCCGGCTGGATTGATCCTTGGACAATCGAAGCGCCTGAACAGCATCTTCTCCCCGGTTATCTACATCCTCTACCCGATCCCGAAAGTGGTGTTCGTCCCCATAGTGCTGCTGTTCCTGGGATTAGGGGATCTACCCAAAATTGTGATCATCTTCTTGATCTTATTCTTCCAGATCCTGGTCTTGGTGCGCGACCAGGCAGCTGGGCTGCGCCCCGAGCTCATCCAGAGCGTACGCAGTCTGGGAGCAGGACGTCGGGCGCTTTTCCGCTTCGTATACCTGCCCGCCAGCCTACCTGCCATTCTGACAGCGCTGCGCCAATCGGTGGGCACTGCAGTGGCGGTGCTGTATATTGCTGAGCTTTACGCCACCCAGAAAGGATTGGGCTATTATATCTACCTGAACGGAAGCACCCTGCTCGATTACCCTGCTATGTACGCAGGCATCATCGCCATGAGTCTGTTAGGGCTGATGCTCTATTTTGGGGTTGATTGGATGGAGAAGCGGGTGTGCGCGTGGCAGTATATCAGCTGATGAGGCGTCCTGCCGTATCTGGTAGGGTATAATCCGGATAGATATCCAGTGAACACTGCTGTCGGTGATTGCTTAAACTTTTTTACGAAAGGAGCGTACTCGTGAAGAACAACCGTATGCTGAACCATTCGATCAGGATCGCAATTGCGGCCGTCCTGGTCCTAGCCGTTCTGGCGGCTGCACTGCCGCAGCGCGCCCAGGCTGCCTCATGCATGGTGTATTACAAAGTGAAAGACGGCGATAAAACCGGCACTATTGCCAGAAAATACGACCTGAAATGGATCGAGATCGCTGCCGCCAACGGGCTGGAGAGACCCTACGAGTTGGAAGCGGGGCAGACTCTTTGTATCCCGTTCCAATACAGCGTCAGTCTGAAGGACAACATCACCGTTAAGAGCGTCAACGACCTGATCAAGGTGACCGCTGAAGATTTCCAGAAAGGCGGATACTATGTCAAGGTGCGTGATGTCACTACAGTTGCCGGCAAATGGTACCAGCTAGGCAGGATGAACATCAACAGGGATATAAAAATCGGCAACTACTCGCTGCCCAAAGAGCTGAGAAGCGCCATCTACCTGCAGGTCTGCCTGAAGAACGGTACGACCGATAAAGTCGTTTGCCGCACGACCAGGCACACATTCCGGTAAACATCCGCCAGACGGACGTCCATAATATAGGCCATCCCAAGAATTAGTATTTTTGGGGGTGTATAGCGGCTTCGGCGCCATACACCCCCAAATTATCTATTTTTGAGATGACTTTTGCGTTTTCATAGGAGACTCATTTTCCCCTGGTATAATCCCAGCCGATGAAAGCAGTGCGGGATTTTTTCGAACTGATCAAGTTCGAGCACACGATATTTGCCTTGCCCTTCGCCTATCTGGGTATGCTGCTGGCGGCTGGAGGGCTTCCGAGCTTTTGGCAGTTTACCTGGATCACGGTTGCTATGGCGGCGGCGCGCACCATCGCCATGGGCTTCAACCGCATCGCTGATCGGTGGCACGATGCCCACAATCCACGCACCGCCCATCGTCCGCTGGTGACCGGGGCTATCTCGCTGCGCACCGCCTGGATCGGCACCCTGGTCGCCTGCCTGGTGCTCGTCCTGGCTGCTTGGCAGCTTGGACCATTTCCAATGAAACTGCTGCCTGGTGCATTGGTTTTCCTCTTCGGATATTCATTTACCAAGCGTTTTACCTGGATGTCACATTTTATATTGGGTTTCACGGATGGCCTGGCGCCTGTGGGCGCCTGGGCAGCTATCCGCGGCTCGCTCTTCACCCCTGCTGATCTGCCGGCCGGGATATTATTGGCTGTGGTTACTCTTTGGATTGGCGGTTTCGACCTGATCTATGCCTGCCAGGATGTCGAGTATGACCTGCAGGATGGCCTTCAATCGATCCCCGCTCGCTTTGGTCCGGCATTCGCCCTGCAGCTATCCTCCGCCTGCCATGTAGTCACAGTGCTGCTGCTGGGTGTACTCGGATTGCTGATGGGCCTGACCTGGCCCTACTGGGTGGGGCTGGCTGTCGTAGCCGGTCTGCTGGTCTGGGAGCACAGGCTGGTCAGACCGGATGATCTGAGCCGGATTGACCTGGCGTTTTTTAACATTAACAGCTACATCAGTGTCACCCTGTTCCTCTCGATTCTGGGTGCTCTTTACCTGGCTTGACGCTGTGGAGACATGATTCATGCGAAGATTAGCGGTAGCTATACTTTACCTGGTGACCTCTCTATCGGTCTACCAACCTGCCCAAGCTGCGCCTGCCAGCTTACCGGAATCGCGGTCCGTCGCAGTGGGGGCTGCCGACGACGGTGTCTTGTGCTTGCCAGGTATCTACACTCAGGATCCCGGTGACTGCGCGGCACTGGGGCCAGCGCAATATCTGACCGAGATGAGCAGAATGGGGATGATCTTTCCGCTTGCCCCAATCGCATATTCAAAACCCGACCCGGCATTAACGACGGTGGAATACCGCTACGGCTATGTGCGCACAGCCAATGCACCCGTATACGCCTCCGTTGAAGACGCCTTGAAAGGTAATAAAAAAGACGCCCCGCGGCGCATTGACTCGCCCTTCAGCTATATCTCTTATACCCAGGAAGAAGTCGTCGATGGAAAGCGTTTTTACATGATCGATCCCGGCAACTGGATGACTGCCAACGATGTCTCGCGCATCGGTGCCATCCCGTTGTTTCAAGGGCTGACCTTTACGCACACACCCGATACCGCTTTTGGCTGGGTATTGGGCTTCCTAAGCCCAGGTCCGGTCGAGACTAAGCGTACTCCCGGCTACGAGCAGCAGAATTTCACCGGTCACACTCTCAACCACCATGATATCGTCCAGGTATTCACAGAGCAGAAGGTCGGTGAAGAGACCTGGTATATGATCGGTCCGGACGAATGGCTGAATGAGAAGGTAGTCGCCAGGGTGATCCCCAACACCACTCCACCGGAAGGTGTGCCGGGTGACCGCTGGATTGAGATCAACCTCTACGAGCAAACCCTGGCGGTTTATGATAATCGCCAGCTTGTATTTGCCACGCTGATAGCCAGCGGACTTGAACCGTTTTGGACCCGCCCCGGATTGTTCCAGGTGTACCAGAAGCTGGAAACCACGCCCATGCGAGGCTCCTTCGAAGCAGACCGATCGGATGCTTACTATCTGGAGGACGTACCCTGGACGATGTATTTCGATAAGGCGCGCGCCCTCCACGGGGCTTATTGGCGGGCAAACCTGGGCTTTCCCCAGTCGCATGGATGTGTCAATCTGTCTGTGGGCGATTCGCATTGGCTCTTCGATTGGGCGGATGTAGGGGATTGGGTATATGTCTGGGATCCGTCCGGGAAGACACCCACTGATCCCGGAGCATACGGAGAAGGCGGAGCTTAGCCCATCTCGTATGCATGTAAGAAATCGCTTCTTTATCATTATCATTCCACTCCTGATCAGCAGCCTGGCTTGCCAGGCTGCATTTTCAGCATTTTCTCCCGCCCCAGTGGATTCACCAACCCCGGAGCTCAGGCTGATACAATCCAGCACGCCCACATCGCTGCCGCCTACGGCGACACTGACTCCCCAACCCAGTCAGACAGCCACCCCAACTGCTACTGCAACCCTTCCCCCGACGCCCTCGCCGGTGCAGCTCAGGGTCTTCGAAGAACTTTGGCAAACGATCCAGGAGGATTACCTCTATCCCGATTTCAATGGTCTGAATTGGAATGGCGTCCATGAAGAATACGAGCAGCGTGTCAAAGCCGGGCTTAACGAAGAGGGTTTTTACTCTGCCATGGAAGAAATGGTATCCCGCCTCGATGACGAGCATTCTTTCTTCCTCAGCCCCGAAGAAGCCGATAGTGAAGATAATGAATATTCCGGAGATAATGATTTTGTAGGGATCGGCATCCTCTCAATTGCCATCCCGGAACGGCAGAGGATCTCCATCATCCTGGTATTTCCGGACAGCCCAGCCGAGCGTGCTGGGCTGGTGGCGCATGACAGTATATTGGCTGTGGATGGTCACTCCATATTTGATGAAGAAGGCTACCGCCGTGATCTGCTGCGTGGATCAGAAGGCACTCAGGTAGAGCTTACCGTACAAACACCGAATGAAGAGCCGCGCACAGTGACGCTTATCCGTAGCCGCGTGACTGGTCCGATGCCTGTGCCCTGGGACAACCTGCTTACGTCGATGGACAAGAATATCGGCTACTTGATGCTCCCATCCTTTGCGGACGAAACGATCGATGATCAGGTTGCCGAAGCTCTCGCTGATATGAGCACTGAAAAACCGCTGGATGGCTTGATCATCGATAATCGCCAAAATTCAGGGGGAGCTGACAACATTGCACGGGGTGTGCTGTCCTATTTCACAAGGGGGAGGCTGGGACACTTTGTTGACCGTCACAATACCAGGCGCTCGTTATCGGTGATCGGCACAGATATCGCCGGCTCAAGCACCATTCCCCTGGTGGTTCTTATCGGTCCTGACACCATCAGCTTTGGAGAAATATTTGCCGGGATACTACATGACTCGGGCCGAGCATACCTGATAGGCGATGCAACAAATGGCAACATGGAGCTGCTTTGGGGATACGATCTCGAGGACGGCTCGCGCGCCTGGATCGCCCGCGAGGCTTTCTATCCACTCAACCACCCCGAACAAGAGTGGGAGGAAACCGGTATCATCCCGGACCTCACCCTCGCTACCAGTTGGGATGAGGTAACCCTGCACAGCGATCCTGCCGTACAGGCTTCCTTGGAATATTTCGATAAGTTGCCCTGAGAGGGGCAATCACCCTACCGGATGATATAATCAAAAACAAGCCATCTTGCGGTACGGATACCCTGCCGACGGGGAACAGCCATCACAGCGAGTACAATTCCAACTCCCTGGAGGAAACATGCTGACGCTTCCAGAAAAACTCCTGTTCGTCATTGCCCTGCTGGTGTCCGCATACAGCGCCTACCTGGCTGCCAGTCACATTGTCCGCACGATCAGCCGAGGGCAGGGCAAAATCGATTGGGAGCTTGCCAGGCGACGTCTTGTTTCCACTATCGTAAAAACCATAACCTTTCAGCCAGTATTCCGGCTGCGTTTCTTACCCAGCCTGTTCCACGGTTTTGTCGCCTGGGGCTTTATCTATTACCTGCTGGTAAACCTGGTGGATGTCCTGGCCGGGTTCATACCGGGCTTTCATATCCCCGGGACACTTGGAGATATCTACCGCCTGATCGCTGATATATTGAGTGTCGGGGTCCTGGTGGGCATGCTGGCATTGATCATCCGCCGCTTTGGGATAAAGCCATCAACGCTTACCGCGCGTGAAGATGTGCTGCTGCACCCTAAAGCGCGCTTCGGGATCAAACGCGACTCTGCCATCGTCAGCGGTTTCATCCTGGTGCACGTGGGCTCACGCTTCCTGGGCGAATCGTTCGCCATCGCTGCTGAAGGTGCAGATCCCTGGCAGCCTTTTGCCAGCGCAGTTGCCAATCTGTGGGCTGGGTGGAGTGCGACCGCTCTCGTGGTCGCTGGTCATGTCTGCTTTTGGCTTGCCTTGGGCACGATCCTGGCATTTATCCCCTATTTTCTTTATTCCAAACACATTCACCTCTTTATCGCTCCCCTTAATTTCTTGCTGAAACCGGAACGCCGATCGATCGGCGAGTTGAGCAAACTGAATTTTGACGATGAAGGCATCGAGCAGTTCGGCGCTACCCGCCTGGAAGACCTGGGATGGGAGCAGATCATGGATGCCTATGCCTGCATCATGTGCTACCGCTGCCAGGAAGTTTGCCCGGCATACAACACCGGTAAAGTGCTTTCCCCGGCTGCGCTGGAGATCAATAAGCGCTACTTCCTTAACAATGAAGGCAGGAGGCTGGCAAAAGGCGAAGCCAGCCAGCAGACACTGCTGGAGTTCGCCATCACACCCGAAGCGGTATGGGCCTGCACCGCCTGCGGGGCTTGCATCGATATTTGCCCGGTCGGCAACGAGCCTATGCGAGATATCCTGGATATCCGCCGGGCGCTTGTGTTAATGGAGAACGATTTCCCTGATCAGCTCCAGACGGCTTTCCGCGGCATGGAGCGCACCATGAACCCGTGGAATGTGCCGCCGCCAGAACGGATGAAATGGGCACAGGGGCACGACGTGCCGACCATCGAGGAGAATCCTGAGCCGGAGCTGTTATGGTGGGTAGGCTGTGCGCCTGCCACCGACGCACGTGCCCAAAAGACTGCCCAGGCATTCGCCGACATCTTAAACCATGCCGGCGTCAGCTTTGCTGTACTGGGGGAGATGGAGCAGTGCACCGGAGACTCTGCCCGCCGCGCCGGCAACGAATTTTTGTTCAACGAGATGGCGGCTGCAAACGTTGAGATGCTTAACGAGGTTGCCCCAAAGCGCATCGTGACCACCTGCCCACACTGCCTGCACACTTTGAAGAACGAATATCCGGCTTTTGGCGGCAACTACCAGGTGATCCACCACACGCAGCTGATCAATGAGCTGCTGGCAGTCGGTAAGCTGAAGCTTAAAAACACTGAAAGCACCAAGACCACCTTCCACGACCCCTGCTACCTCGGGCGGCATAACAAAGTCTTTGCGGATCCGCGCCGGGCGCTCCAGCAGGCTAGCGCCAGCCTGGAAGAGATGCCTCGCGCGGGCGCGAAATCCTTCTGCTGTGGAGCAGGGGGAGCACAGATGTGGAAAGAAGAAGAGCACGGGGTAGAGCGCGTCAACGCTCAGCGCTTCCGGGAAGCCCAGGAGACCGGTGCATCCACCCTGGCAGTGGGCTGTCCCTTCTGCATGATCATGCTGAATGATGCCAGGAAGGACGCCAACAGCGATATGCGGGTGCTTGATGTGGCGGAGATCATCGCCCTGTCGTTGGATAGATAGCGCTGAGGGTTGACAGAAATTCGGATCTCTCGATTGCGAAATCTCCTCCAGTCTTGGACCAGCATTCGAGCAGTACAGGAGCGGTGAGCGCCGCTCCTGTCGCGTTTTGTCGGCTGTGCATATCTCGTAGTGATTGATTGGACTCACCCGACTCGTGGGTGGATGCGATCAACGGGGTAACTTCTAATTTGGATAAAAGGGCGATATAATCAAAGTATCTTCATAATGATTGTCGGGAATGAAGAAGTCTACCGTTAATTACTTGGCTTTTACTAGAAGTCATCTCAAAAATGGTTATTTGGGGTGTTTGTGGCGGCTTCGCCGCCACAAACACCCCAAGACCTCCTGTTTTTGAAATAGCTTCTAGTGAAATCAAAGGGGTGAATCATTTTCATGCCAGGATCAATCGAAGGACGAATATCCATGACCGATATGTTGGTACAGGTGAATGATACCTCCTCGGCGCTCCCACTCAGCGCTGAAGAGATCATCCAGGATTACCGCCTGGCATATCGCAGCCGCCAGGCCAGCCTGATCGGACGCCGGGAAGTAATGAGCGGCAAAGCCAAGTTTGGCATCTTTGGCGATGGTAAAGAGGTGGTTCAGCTCGCTTTATCCAGGGTCTTTCAAAAAGGAGACTTTCGGTCGGGCTACTACCGCGACCAGACCTTGATGTTTGCCCTCGGTGAGACCACGTTCCAGGCTTCCTTCGCCCAGCTATACGCCCACGCAGATGTCCAGGCTGACCCTGCCACCGCGGGTAGGGCGATGAACGGCCATTTTGCGACCCGCAGCCTGGACGAGAACGGCAATTGGGTGGACCTGATGGAAATACACAACTCCTCCGCCGATCTCTCGCCAACGGGCTCGCAAATGCCGCGCTTGGTAGGCCTGGCTTACGCCTCACGCCTGTACCGGGAGCTGGATGAGCTGAAGGCATTCACGCAGTTCTCCAACAAAGGGAACGAGATCGCGTTTGGGACGATTGGCAACGCATCCACATCGGAAGGCATGTTCTGGGAAGCGCTCAACGCTATTGGTGTACTCAAGGCGCCAGCCGTCATTACGATTTACGACGACGGCTACGGGATCTCTGTCACCAACGAGCACCACATGATCAAGCAGAATTTGTCTGAACTGTTGAAGGGATTTCAGCGTTCTCCAGGCAAACAAGACGGCTACGACCTCTACACGGTGCGCGGGTGGGATTATCCGGCCCTGTTGGAAACTTTCAGGAGCGCAGCCGATACAGCCAGGCGCGAGCACGTACCTGCAATTATCCACGTGGTCGAGCTTACCCAGCCTCAAGGGCATTCGACATCAGGTAGCCACGAGCGCTACAAGTCGAAAGAGCGCCTCCATTGGGAAGAAGAGCATGACTGTCTGAAGAAGCTGCGTCTGTGGATGATCGAAGAAGGATTGATTAGCACACAAGAGCTGGAAAAATTGGAAAATGAGGACCGCAAGGAAGTGGAGGAGGACCGCAAAACTGCATGGCGGGCTTATCTGGCCCCTATCCAACGCGAGGTCAGAGAAGTAGCCAGCATCATCGACCGGTTAATCCCTGGATCTGCTCACGCCCAGGAGCTGATCGAAGTGAAAAACCGTCTGGTCAATAGCCAGAGCCCGCTGCGGCGCGATATCATGGCTGCCATCCACGAGGTATTAACCCTGGTCCGGGATGAGCCGCTGCCTGATAAACAGTCGCTGATCGACTGGAAAAAGGGCCAAGAGCCGGCCAATTACGACCGCTACAGCTCACATCTGTACAGCCAATCTGACCTTTCAGCATTGAAGGTCTCCCAGGTCCAGCCAGTATATTCAGCAGACTCACCGACGATGAACGGCTTTGAGATCATCAACGCCTGCTTCGACAATGCCCTTGGACGTGATCCTCGCGTCGTCGCTTTTGGTGAAGATGTAGGGCGGTTAGGAGACGTGAACCAGGGTTTCCGCGGTTTGCAGGAAAAATATGGGGAGCTGCGCGTCTCAGACACCGGCATTCGTGAGACCACGATCATCGGTCAGGCGATCGGATTGGCGCTGCGCGGATTACGACCCATCGTAGAGATCCAGTACCTCGATTACCTGCTGTATGCCCTGCAGATATTGTCGGACGATCTGTCCACATTGCATTGGCGCACAAAGGGCGGGCAAAAAGCGCCGGTCATTGTACGCACACGCGGGCACCGCCTGGAGGGCATCTGGCATTCGGGCTCATTAATGGCAGGCATCATCCATCTGGTACGCGGCATGCATGTCCTGGTGCCACGCAACATGACCCAGGCTGCCGGTTTCTATAATACGCTGCTACAATCTGACGAGCCAGGGATTATCGTTGAGGTGCTGAATGGATACCGCAACCGCGAGCGTTTGCCTGATAACATCGGGGAGTTCACTCTCCCACTGGGTGTACCGGAGGTAATCCACATGGGCGATGACATTACGGTGGTGACTTATGGGGCCTGCTGCCGTATCACACTCGAAGCGGCAGAACGATTGAGCAAGGTAGGAATCAAGGCAGAAGTCATCGACGTCCAGTCGCTTTTGCCATTCGATATCAATGGCGTCATCCTCGAATCACTCAAAAAGACCAGCCGCATCCTGTTTGTTGACGAGGATGTACCCGGCGGAACCAGCGCCTACATGCTACAAGAGGTGATAGAGAACCAGGGTGGCTACTACTGGCTCGATTCACCACCCCGCACCCTGCCAGGCAGCCCTCACCGCCCGGCTTACGGATCGGATGGCGACTACTGGTCGAAACCAAACGCTGAATCGATCTTTGAAAGCGCCTATGAGATCATGCACGAATCCGACCCGCGGAATTATCCGCTGTACTACAAATAAGCAACCGACACGCTCCTTCAGGCAGGAGCAGGAGGGTAAATGAGCCGGGTTGTAAATAATTGACGGAGGGATTATGCCTACACAAGTCTTCATGCCCCAATTGGGCGAATCGGTTGTCGAAGGCACAATTACGAAATGGCTGAAGGTCAAGGGGGACCACATTGAGGAGTATGAACCCCTGCTGGAGATTAACACGGACAAAGTTGACTCCGAGATCCCCAGCCCCGCGGCGGGCGTACTCCTGGACATACTGGTCCCGGAGGGGACGACCGTCCATGCCGGCACGCCGCTGGCCTGGATTGGCGAGCCGGGCGAAACTGCACCAGTTAGCGGGGTGCTACCAGGGCAGCCCTTGACCCAGGCCGCGCCACCTACTGTCATAGCACCTCAGGCCCCGGTAGCTGGAAGCGCGCATGGTCCGGGCCGCGATTTGGGTTTTATTTCGCCTGTGGTATCCCGCATCGCCAGCGAACATCACATTGACCTGGCCCAGGTACCCGGAACGGGTCAGGCAGGGCGGATCACCAAGAAAGACATACTGGACTACATCGAGCGGCAGCAAGCGGCCCCAGTCCAAGCAGTAATGACGCCTCCTACGGCGCCCTCGCCTACCTCAGTTACCCCCCAATCCGAGGCAGCTGCACCCGTACCAAAATTCCCTGAACCAGCACCACTGCCAGCCGCAGGCGATGTATTACCGCTGACCGTCGTGCGCCGTGCCATCGCTGAGCATATGGTGCTCAGCAAGCACACCTCACCCCATGTGACTACCGTCATGGAAGCCGATCTCAGCCGCATTGTCGCCCACAGAGAGGCAAACAAGGCCGCATTCGCTCGCGAAGGCGTCAAACTGACGTTTACTGCCTACTTCATGTCGGCCGCCGTGCAGGCTTTGCGCGCCTATCCCCTGGTCAACTCTTCTTGGAGCGATAGCGGCATCATCCTGCATCCACAGATCAACCTTGGCATGGCTACATCACTTGGCGCTGACGGGCTGATCGTCCCTGTGATCAAGACCGCTGACAGCCTGTCCCTCCTGGGTCTGGCGCGCAGCATCAACGACCTGGCAACACGGGCGCGCAATCGCAAGCTGCAGCCCAATGAAGTCAAAGGCGGCACTTTCACGATCACCAACCACGGGATCAGCGGCTCCCTGTTTGCCACGCCGATCATCAACCAGCCGCAGTGCGGCATCCTGGGCGTCGGCGCCATCCAAAAACGCGTGGTGGTGGTCAGCAGCCCCGGTCTTGGCGATACGATCGCCATACGCCAGATGGTGTACTTAGGTCTGACATTCGACCACCGCATTCTGGATGGGGCTTCGGCAGATACCTTCCTGGCTAAGGTGGTAGAATCTCTGGAGAACTGGAGCTGACCAATACAAGGATCCTGTAGATCCTTTCGGAACAACCACACTGATTCAAGGAGATTACATGAGCGATTACGATGTCGTCGTCATCGGCGCTGGCCCGGCGGGTTATGTCTGTGCGATTCGCGCTGCCCAGCTAGGATTGAAAACCGCCATCATCGATAAGCAGTGGCTGGGGGGCGTGTGCTTGAATGTCGGCTGCATACCCTCCAAAGCTTTACTGAAGAACGCCGATGTGGCCCACACCCTGCGTGAACGCGGCAAAGAATTTGGTTTTACATTCGAGAATTTGACCCTGGATTACAGTGCTGCTGTCAAGCGCAGCCGCCAGGTCTCCAGCCGCATCACCAAGGGGGTGGGATTCTTGATGAAAAAGAACAACATCGATGTGCATATGGGCGCTGCCAAATTAACCGCCCGCGATACGGTCAGCATTACCGGCGAAAATGGCGAATCCAAACAGCTCACAGCCAAGAATATAGTCGTGGCGACCGGCGCCAGCGCTACCGTGCCGCGCGGTTGGACAGTCGATGGCGAAAAAGTCGTTACTTACCTTGAAGCGATTTTACAGGAAAAATTACCCTCCTCTGTCATTGTGATTGGCTCCGGTGCAATCGGAGTGGAGTTCTCCACGGTTTGGAATTCATACGGGGCAGATGTAACCATCGTCGAGATGCTGCCGCGCCTGGTGCCTTTGGAAGATGAGGAGATCAGCGCTGAGCTTGAGAAAGCCCTCAAGAGACGCCGGATGAAGGTCTTGACCAATCACAAAGTTGAAGCCATCGAAACTGATGCCGCAGGAGTTCGGGTGAAGGTTTCCAGCGATTCCGGTGAGAAAACACTGGAAGCTGAACAAGCCCTGGTGGCGATCGGTTTCACGCCTAACAGCCGCAACCTGGGTTTGGAAGAGGTGGGAGTACAGATCTCCGATCGCGGCATGATCGAGATCGACGAGCATATGGCAACCAACATTCCAGGCATTTGGTCAATTGGGGATGTGACCGGTAAATTAATGCTGGCACATGTTGGATCAGCAATGGGAATCATCTGCGCCGAGAACATCGCCGGGGTGGAATCCTACACGCTGGATTATGAAATGATGCCGCGTGCTACCTACTGCCAGCCACAGATTGCCTCCTTTGGCATCACTGAGGCCCAGGCAAAAGAACGCGGCTATGAAGTGAACGTAGCCAGATTTCCATTCCAGGTGAGCGGTAAAGCCCTGGGATTGGGAGAAACCGCTGGGTGGGTAAAGCTGCTGACCGACAGCAAATATGGAGAAATCCTGGGCGCGCACCTGATCGGCCCAGAAGTCACTGAGTTGCTGCCCGAGCTGACCATTGCGCAGATGATGGAGCTCACCGCAGCCGAGATAGCACGCAATGTACATGCACATCCGACTTTGAGCGAGGTGCTCATGGATGTTGCTCACGTTGCAGAAGGGCACGGTATTAATATATAATATAAGGGATTGTTCCGAGAATGATTACAGTAAAGGGGGAGGGGGCAGCTAAGTGCCAGATAACCTGAACCGGCTCCTGAAGCAAGCCCGTCGCGCCTATAAGACTGGCGATCGAGGTAAAGCCGCATACCTGGTTGACCAAATACTGAAGCAAGATTACTTTCACCACGGCGCGTGGAAGCTTCTTCAACACGAGTACGGCCGGGGAGTATCTCTTCAGGATTTTCAGCTAGAGTTTACCGAGCTATACCACCCTGATAAGCTTGAGCTTCTGACTGACGACGATCTCCGGCGCGAGTATCAGGCCGCCCATCGAAAGAAAGTATCCTTGTGGAAGCGGATCGCAGCTATGTTTGGGCGTCGTCCTGCGAAGAAAGAAAGCCCCGCATCCCAACCCCAGGGGACCTTACCAACGATCAAACCCATTCCACCTGAGGAGCCCCGTAAACCCGCCCCAGAGGGTGATTTACCCACGCGGCCAGTCACATACCTGACCCCAGAGACTCCCAAACTAACAAAATACGAAAGCCGACCAAAAGCGGCTGAGCGCAAGCAGCCAGCAGCCAAGCCGAAGCCCGCGATGGTGGATGATTCGATAGCTGCCCTGGTTACAGCCGCATCTCAGCCAGCTGATAAGCTCCCGAAGATACGTGTTCTGGTAGTGGATGATACAGCTCAAACTCGCGAAACGATCATCCGCTCGCTTAGTTTTCAGCGGGAAGTTGAAGTCGTAGCCACGGCAGAGAACGGCCATCAAGCCATTGAGATTGCACGTCAGACCAGGCCGGATGTAGTGCTGATGGACGTGAATATGCCGGATATGGATGGAATTTCTGCCACAGCAGCCATCCTGGAGGTCACTCCCTACACCCAGGTAATCATCCTTACCGTTCAGAATGATCCCGATTATATGCGCAGGGCGATGATGGCAGGCGCGCGCGATTTTCTTACCAAGCCGCCTGGCCTGGATGATCTGCTGAATGCCGTCCAACAAGCTGGAAAGATCGCTCACCAGGAAATCCGTAAAGCAGCCCAGCTTAAAACTGCCCGCAGCGGCACAGCGCCGTCTATCAGCGCGCGTGGGAAAATTATTACCGTCTACAGCCCTAAGGGCGGCTCGGGATGCTCGATGGTCACCGCAAATCTTGGAACTGCCTTACATAACGCAGAAACGAACGTTCTTATCGTCGACGGTAATTTCCAATATGGAGATATTACTACCCTTTTCAACCTGCAGTCCAGCCATACGATCCTCGATTTAGCCACGACCGCGCACGACCTCGATATCGATATCGTTGAAGAAGTGGTGACGGTGCACGAATCCGGGATCAAAATCCTTGCCCCACCGGGCGCTGAGCAGGCCGAAAATGTCACTAGCGATCTATTTATTGACATCCTGGAATATCTGAGCGATATCTACCCGTACATGCTGGTGGATACCAGCAGCCAGCTAACCGACGCCACCCTGGCAGCTTTGGAGGCCAGCCATGTAATCATTTTGCTGGTCACTGCTGATCTACCCTCGGTTTCCAAAGTGCGCAAGTTTCTCGATACGCTGAAACTGCTCAAAATTGACTCAAAGCGCATCCTGATCGTACTGAATATGTACGATAAGAAGCAGGAAATCTTGCCGGAGATGATCGGGAAGAGCCTGCGGCATGAGATTGCTGCCATGATTCCGAAGGACGAACGGGTGGTTACACCTTCGATCAATAGAGGAGTGCCCTTCATGCTCAAGACCGAGTTAAAAACCCGCCCTATCGCTCGCTCAGTTCTTACCCTGGCTGAGGTCGTGCGGGAGAAGCTGCTCCAGCTCTCGGTTGTCAGCGAAGATCAGGAAAAACAAACTATCCAGGCGCGTTAGCTAGCTGCTGATAATACTGTTCCGCCCGGCTCATCACCCGCCTGTATTCTGCTCGCTCCGCAACCAGCCGGGTATTATATTCTCTCGCGGCTTCACGCAGATGTGGTTGTGAGGCAGCTGATAAAACAGCCTGCGCCAGCCCGGCAGGATCAGCAGGATCCACCAGCGTACCATTAACCCCCGGCACGATCCACTCCCTCAAGGATTCGATATCCCCGGCAATCGGGAAACAACCGCAAGCCATTGCTTCCAGCAGCGTGTTGGGCGTGCCGTCGTGCTCGCTTGGGGAGACAGCAATGTGTGCTTTTCGGAAAAGGTCGGCCATCGCAGCACGGGACTGAGCCGGCAGCAGCTCAACCCCTGAGCTGATGCCGAGCTCTTCCAGCCAGCGCCACGCCTGCGGTTCATCCGCCATGCTCGGGCAGATGAAATGGATGCGCGCATCTCGTTCTTGGATCAGAGGAATGGCTTTGAAGAAGGTGTCATTGCGCACATAAGCGCGAAAGCCGCGCGGGTTGATTACATATACAGGTTCAGTAAGCGCTTCTGAGCTCTTCCCCAGCGGGTAGAACAGGTCAAGTTGGATGCCTCCCCCTCCTGGGAGAAGGGCAGTTGGCTTGTCCCCGCTAAATCCCCACTCCTGCGCCAGCCGGATATCCCGCGCGCAATCGGCGTGCAGGGCGTCCGCTCGCTGGAGGGCAAGGCGAGTGTAGCGGCTCATCCATGGCGTCGAGCCGGCGTGCAAGGTGAAATCGTTGCCCCACACAGAAAGGAGCAAGGGAGTATCTCGCATGTCGGTAAGAGCCAGGGCAGCCAGCATGCCTTCATACGGAATGCGCATGGCATGTACCAGATCAGGCTGCAAACTGGCAATTATTTCACGTAACCTCCGGGCAGCGCCCGGCAGCGTAAGCGGGCCAAGCCACTGCCGCACTATGGTGCGTACCCGTACCGGTATCCACCGGCGAAGCATACCTGTTTGAGAGCTGGTGGAAACGTCCTTGCGCTCGACTGAGCTCATTGCAACGGGAAGGATGTGAATTGATGATACGTTCAATTCTGTTTCGCAGGGATATGTAGAAACCAGATGCACTTCATAGCCGGCTTGTACAAAATAGCTGATCCAGTTGAGTGCAATAGGAGATCGCCCATCAGCTGTGAAGAGCAAACGCATTGAGCGCCTCCACGAAAACTGCAGCCATGTTCTCGATGTTAAATCCATCCAACACAAGCCGGTAGGCTTGCTGGCCCATCTGTCGCAGGCGAATTGGATCAGACAATGCTTCCTCAAGCACCTGGGTAAGGGTGACCATATCACCCGACGGCACATGCCAACCAGCCTCAGGCCGTACCAGATCATCCTGAGTCCCGTCACCTTGCGCAGCAATCACCGGCAGGCCCTTCGCCATGGCTTGCTGGATTGCCAGCCCACCTGTACCCGGCAAGACAAATACATCGGCAGCCGCGTAGATTGGCTCAAGGTCGGTACCATGCCTGGTGCCAGTAAATTCCGCATCTGGGTAGATCGACGCGGCGAGGTTCTCCAACTCTGCTTTCGCAGGGCCCTCGCCGACAATGATGAGGCGAGGCTGTAGCTTTTCGGGCAGGGCTGCACAGGCTTTCAGTAAGATATCGATTCGTTTTCGCCCCTGTAGCCTCCCCACGAACAGTACCGCGGGTCGCTCAGCATAATGAGAGGGCCGTTCAGCAGGAGCTGCAGCGGGGCGAGATACGGCGGCATTGGGAGCAACGAAAATACGCCCGGGGTCGAATCCAAGCGCCCGGTATTCAGCAGCACCCTTCTGACTGTAAGCAATCATCACATCAAACTGCCGGTAGAATGATCGGCGCCGTACACTTATCTGGTGATCAATCACACTAGTCCTATCGGCTGTTCTAGGAGCTCCCAATCCCCAGCCGATCACAGCCCCTCCACGCGAGTGCATCCAGTGCACAGCCTGAGGTGTGCTCAGGTAGCGCGGATTTGCTTCTACAATCAGGACATCCGGTTTCAAATTTTCCAGCCAGGCGCGCAGGCCGCGCTGCCAGCACAGATACCATGCCGAGCTTACCGAGCCGAAATGCAGGTTAATACCTCGGGTGTAATGCGCGATGGACAGACCATCAGCGACGGCGATCCCTTCCCCGGCGCCTGGCTGACCAGCGTATACGCTCAGCCCACCCTGGCAGAGTACGGCAAGGCGATCGAAGAATTCAACCCTGTATTGGGGCAGAACCCGCTGCAGGATTGCGGCGCGACCAGGGTAGATATGAGCAGGGGTTTCCGGGGCAGGCAAAAGATCTCCCAATTTACACAGCCAATCTCAATCAGGAAATGCGATGACGTAGGCTTTCCAGCCCAGCGATTGCAGCGACGGGACCACCGGGTAGCCGGGTGCCAGACTGGAGATGCGATAGCCTGCTCCGGTTAGCTCCGCCCAGACCACGTCGGCAGCTTTCTCTCCGTGAAGCTCAAGGAATACCAGCGGCCGGTGCTGCGCCAGCATACGCCGCATGCCAGGCAGCGCCAGCACCTCGCCACCTTCGATATCGATCTTGATAACCTGAGGCGCAGGACGGTCTCTGACATAATCATCCAGGGCGATGCCGTCCACTTCCAAGACCTGTTGGTATTCTAAATTACGCCCAGCTGAACCTTGCGCCTTGCCCATTCCTCCTGACGGTCCTACCAGGAAGTGCACCGTTCCAGAATGATCTACCACTGCAGCCGGCACCACCGTCATTCGCTGCTGAAAATCATTCAGACGTATATTTGTTTGTAATCTCTCCAGGTTGGAGGGTAAGGCTTCAAAAGCGGTCACATGCCCAGATTGTCCAACGAGGCGCGCCAGCAGCAGGGTAATGTAGCCGATATTGGCTCCCAGGTCATAAGCGACCATCCCGGGTTTAACCAGTTCCAGCATCCCTGCCTGCAGTTCGGGCTCATAGGTCCCCAGCCAGTAATCTTTCTCGCTGTGCAAATCCAGGAAGAGGCGCATGCCCGACAGCGCCCCGGAAGCAACGGTCATCTCCACCAGCCCGCTTGGAGCAGCGCGGTTCAACCCGCTGCGAATCTTGCCTGCCAGCCAGGGGTAGCGGTACAAATTACGCTTGACCCCCATGGGTAGCAGGTGGGCTAGCCGTCCGGCAAGTGATAAAAGCCAGCTACTCATAATTCATGATCATAGGGTAATCATAAACCCGAACAGCCGTTGGCGGGGTTATGCCTCAAGCAACACTTGCAAATAGGCTTGCGCCATCCGGTCCAGGCCGAGTGCACCTTCGGCATGCTGGCGTGCGCCCTGCCGGAAGATATCCTGGTGGTCGAGGATATATGTTGCATCTGCTACCAGAGCAGGGACGTCCGGTGGGTCTAAGCGCCAGGGGTTGCCCCCATAGGGTACAACACAGCCGGCGGTACCCGGGACTAGCTCGGAGAGCGCCCCGGTATCAAAGGCCAGCACCGGCAATCCGCAAGCCAGCGCTTCGATGACGGAGTTCGGGCAAGCCGGGTTTACATCAGCCGAGTAGAGCAGATGAGCAGAGCGGTCGATCTCGGGGATCTGGGCATAGTCTACCAGTCCAGCCCAGGTTATCGGTACAGTAGCTTTCTCCTGCCAGCGCCGGATAACTTGATCCGATACCCGACCAACCACCATCAGCTCTACCTGCCACTCTCTAGACGAATAGCTATACGCATCCCGCAGTCCTGACACCAGTTTTATCGCCACATCCAGGCTCATCTCATAACCGCCCATCAGGCTCCCCTCGACCAGCAGCACCCTGGCGCGATCGTCTGGACGACTGTGCATACCTTGCGGGTTATATAAAGAAAGATCCACCCCGTTATGGATAACCATGCTTGGAACTGGAGCTGCGCCATACCCATCTTCCCACCAGCGGCGGGAGAAATGGCTCTGGTAGACAATCGCATCTGCCAATCTGGAACGTAGCATAGCGAGCAGCCAGTTCCCGTATTCCGCCCGCAAAAAATGGCGCAGCCCGGTCCGGCGCAGACGATGGAGCCAATTCATCCCGTCCAGTCTCTGTACGATCCGGACGCCGCGCTGTCTGGCGCGCCAGATTTGCGGCAGCTGCCGCGAGCCACCGATCACCAAAACTGCCTGGTAGGGCGTGTCCGCCAGATCATCGCACACCTGGACACCGGCAACCACCAGGCTTTGCGCCAGTTTACGCCTGAATGAAACCATCCCCCCCACTCCGCTCAGGCGTGGAATCAGACAAATCCTCTTTACACCCGAGGTCATTTTGGCTTGCCCTGCAGCTCGCCCGAGATATCCTGGGTATCGGGCGAGCGCCCCACGACTGGTCTGTCCCCGATCTTTTTAGCGGGCACCCCGGCCCAGATTTCTCCTTCGTTGGTTGAAACTAAAAGGACCGCATTAGCACCTACCACCGAACCACGCCTGACGCGAAGCACCCCCTGACTGCACAGCACTTTGGCCCCAGGAGCCAGGATCACATCATCTTCTACCACAATGCGCTCGAAGGAGGACTGCTCGATCGGGCGATAAATGTCGGCTCGCCCAATCCCAACGCCCGGGTAAATCTTCACCCGATTGCCAATCTCTGTTTTGGAATGGATCACCACTCCGAATCCACCGTGCGCCAGTTCGAGATCCTGACCCACAACTACAGAAGGTGGTATCTCGATACCCAGTAACTTAAGCAAGTAATACGCCAGACGTCCGACAAGGGGCCACTGGCGGGCATATACTAGATGGGTATAGATATCACGCGCCATGGATGATGAATTCTACTTACCCGGTACTCGTACCAAGTCGACCGGGTGGACTACTGCCGGTAATCGAGTATTGCTTTCACGATGCGCGGGGCCGCGTGCCCATCACCGTACGGATTGACCGCCCGAGCCATGCGCGCATGCGCCACAGGATCATCCAATAAACAGCGCGCTTCGCGGACGATCACCTCGGGATCGGTACCCACCAGCCGGACCGTCCCCGCCTCTACGCCCTCTGGTCGCTCGGTAACATGACGCAGCACCAGCACCGGTACACCCAGACCCGGAGCTTCCTCCTGGATGCCTCCAGAATCGGTCAAGACCAGAGTAGCGTGTTTGATCAAGTGGACCATGGGCAGATAATCCAGCGGCGGGAGCAAAGTGACGTTAGGTACCTGAGAGAGCAGCCTGTATGCCGGCTCCTGGACGTTGGGGTTAAGGTGAACCGGATAAACAAACTCCACATGCCCCCGGTAAATCTCTGCCAACTGGAGAATCGCGCGAAATACATTTTCCAGCGGCGTCCCAAAGTTTTCCCGGCGGTGAGCAGTGATCATGACCAGCCTCTGCCCGTCAGAGTGGGGGGCTGGTGACTGCTCAATAGGTACCCCGAGTCGTTGGAGCATGTCCTGCACTTCCGGCGGGGGTGGCATGCGGGCTACTGATTGCAGAGCATCGATGACAGGGTTTCCGGTTACGACAATATGCTCAGCAGGGACATTCTCGCGCAGCAAATTCTGCCGTGACCACTCAGTTGGCGCAAAGTGCAGGTCAGCAACTGCACCCGCTACCCGCCGGTTTATCTCCTCCGGAAATGGCTGCCACTTATCACTGGTCCTCAAGCCCGCTTCGACATGACCTACACGTATTCGATGATAGTATGCCAATAAAGCTGCTGCCATAACGGTGGTTGTATCGCCTTGCACCAGCACCCAATCGGGCGTTATATCCCTCAGCACCGGATCGAGATGGTTGAACACGGCTGCGGTTATCTGAGCCAGCGACTGGTCAGGACGCATCAGATTAAGATCTACATCCGGCAGGATTTGGAAAAGCTCCAGCACCTGATCCAGCATCTGGCGGTGCTGGGCGGTTACGCAAACCAGCGCTTCGATCCCCGGTGTTCGAGAAAGCTCGTGAACCACCGGCGCCATTTTGACTGCTTCCGGGCGAGTACCAAAAATTGATAGAACCTTCATCACGTTGTTATATCCCCTTATTTGATTACTGGATCCCTTTAGAGGTGCGCCTTCCATCTCCAAGTCGATAGAAGGTGAAACCGGCGCGCTCCCACTCGTCCGGGTTCCAGCCATTTACACAATCGAAGACCATCCTGGCAAGAGAGCAAGTAGCCACCTTCGATGGTTCCAATCCTTTTAGATCAGCGTGAGCCACCAGCAGGACGACCACCTCCGCCTCTTCCAGCGCAGCTTCGAGACTCTGTGCCATCTCAACTCCGGGAATCTGAGCATCCAGGCGCCTGGGCTCAAAGGCGGCAACTCTTGCCCCGCGGGCAGCCAGCAAGTGTGCAATTTCGATCGCCGGACTTTCTCGTAAATCGTCCACACCTTCTTTATAAGCCAATCCCAGGAGGGCGATGCGGCGCCCGTTGAGCTGGCTGATCGGTTCGCCGGCACCAAGCGCCATACGGATCAGCTCGACCACATGTTCCGGCTGACTGTCGTTAACCATGCGAGCTGTGTGGATTAAAACGCTGAGATCTGGTGCCGCCTCGACGAGGAACCAGGGATCGACACTGATGCAATGCCCACCCACTCCGGGTCCGGGACGCAGAATATTAACGCGTGGGTGCCGGTTAGCTATAGAGACAGCCTCCCAAACGTCGATCGCAAAGCGTTCCGCCATACGAGAAAATTCGTTTGCCAGAGCGATGTTGACATCCCGGTAGGTGTTTTCCATCAGCTTGACCATCTCTGCGGTGGTAGCATCGGTTAGAAAAATCTTGCCGCGCACAAAGGTTGTAAACAAATCACGACCCGCCTCAGCAGAAGCTTGGTCTATCCCACCGATAACCCGGTCGTTTTCGATAATCTCCCGCAGAATCTGACCCGGCATTACCCGTTCCGGTGAATATGCCAGGTAAAAATCGATGCCCGCCTGCAAGCCCGACCTTCCCAGGATGGGAGCCAGCAAATTCACTGTGGTCAAAGGCGGTGAAGTCGATTCGAGGATCACCAGGTTTCCCGGTCGCAGGTGCGGGACGATCGATTCGGTGGCAGCTGCCACAGCGCGCATGTCAGCGCGTTTATCATCAAAAAACGGGGTTGGCACTTCAATGACAAACGCATCGGCAGGCTCGGTTTGATCACTTATAACCAGATTGCCAGAACTGATCGCCGCCTGGACCAGAGTCCGCAGACCCGGCTCATAGATGTGCAGTCCACCGCTGCGTAGAATTTCGACGATTTTGGGATTATTATCCACACCCACAACTTTTAAGCCATGAGTGGCAAAAGTGCTTGCTGTAGGTAAGCCCGTGTACCCCAACCCAAGGACACATACTTTTTCAAAGATCATCAATATCCTCGATGCCGATAGCATATCAGGCAGTAGAGCACAGCTGGATGCAGAATTGCCTCTCCACGATAAACTTTATGATGAAAAGCAGAGGTCGCTCGGCAATATCTACCTATTATGCCATAGGAAGCCACCCTGGAGAAGAATTGCTTAAAAAGCGATAAATCCCCTTGACACAGAACGAATGTTCGGGTATTATATTCTTAGCACAAATGAACGAAGAATTGGCTGGTGAAAGTCAGCCTGATGGTGATTAGTAAATAAGGCTGGGCAGCTGTTCTATAGCGCCACTACAAAGGAGTGAGCAGCCATGATGGCAAGAAAACGTGCCAAAGGTTTGACTGAACGGCAAACTAAAATCTTAGAGGTGTTAGAGCGTTTCCATAACCAGAACGGATATCCTCCATCAATCCGCGAGATTTGTGATAAGGCAGGCATCTCCTCCACGTCAGTGGTGAATTACTATTTAAACCAGTTAGAAGAAGGCGGTTTTATCGAACGGGATGGCCGCGTCTCCCGGGGCATCCGCCTGGTTAAACCACTTTCAGAGATGGCCTCGTCTGAGACGCCCGCCTCCGTCGGCACCCAAATCAAGAAAACCGCTGAAGCGGTGCGCCAAGCAGTTGAAGAAGTTCTGCGCGTCCCGGTGTTGGGCAGGATCGTAGCCGGCTCACCGATGCCGGTCCCCGCTTCCGATTTCTCATATTACGATGCGGAGTCTATGGTAGATGTCGCTCGCAGTTTACTGCCAGCCCGTGAGCGAGCCAATGACCTGTTCGCCCTGGAAGTGCAGGGCAACTCGATGATCGATGCCATGGTGAATGACGGCGACATCGTCATTATGAAGCGCGCCCAAGAAGCCCGCAACGGTGAGATGGTTGCCATCTGGCTCAATGACCGCGATGAGACCACCTTGAAGTACTTCTATCTAGAAAATGGCAAGGTACGACTTCAGCCGGCAAATCCGACCATGCAGCCGATCATCATCGATGACCCTGCCACGGTTGAGATTCAAGGCAAAGTGGTTATGGTGATTCGCCAGGTACCAGGGTTGGTGTCTTGAGCGATTTTGTTCAGTGTCTCAAACACCCGGCCTTTGCAGGCCGGGTGTTCTTTTTAGCTCGGAAATCGCCTCGTATACCCGCCAGCGAGTGGGGATAGATAGTCAAGCAGCCATGTTGTGAAGCGTCTCCTGATTGCATCGCCAAACTCACCGCCGTCAAGACGCGTGCCGGGTGAGTAAAGCCTTCCGTCAGAGCCATCCACCAGACTGTGTTTCAACAGTGGATCAGACCCGAGAATATCCGGCGACCGGGTTAGCGACTGGTCGTCACCTCCCTCAAGCCCATATGTGTAGCTGACTACAGGGGAAGCCATCAGATCGAGCAAAGAAATACTATCGCCCCCGTTATTCAGACCCAGGCTGCCTCCGCTTGCAACTTGCACAAGGCTTCCACCGAAGTCTCCGACCGGCATTCCCCCGCCAAAGATTACAATCCCGCCATGGTCAGGGACGATGCTCTCCTCAGGAAAAACATGCCGCACTCCAACGGTATCCTTGAGAGTCCACCCATTGAGATCAACCGGAGCGCCTGTGATGTTAACGATCTCAACGAACTCGTCCTGTTGCGAGCTGACAATCCCATCGCCATTGGCATCCCCTGCTGTCGGGTGAGGGTCAGCATGGATTTCGTTGATCACCAGAATCGGGATGGGCGTTTGATAGGGCACCGGAGTTGAGCTAGGTGTAGGTGTCGGGGGAGTCATATCCACCTCACCCGGGGCCGGATCCAACTGATTCCGCCAATCCGCAGCCTGGTCGGCATCTTGATCTGGTGGATAGCGCTCAAGTGAATGTTCCTCACGCACCAGGGGGATCGCTGGATCCAAAATATCACGTGAAGCTCCCCACGAGATGGCATCGACGATCCAATCTACCTGATCGATGAGAAGGATTTCATCCCCATTGTTTCCCAGGTTCACCACTCCATCTGCCCAATCTGTATCACGCAGCATGTCCGAAACCAAAGGATCGGAGTCGGACATTTCATAATCAGGATAGTAGCCGTTCTGCTCTTGGAAGGCTAAGGAATCGTTTGCGACGACCAAAACTTCACGGGAGTCAATTCGTGCTTCTGGCGGGAAGGCTAACATCCCTTCGCCGCCCCCGGAAGTCTCTTCATCGCCCACACGAATACCATCCAGGGAAATTGCTATTTCACCGTAATTATATATTTCGATCCATTCACCTTCCGGTTCGGCGCCAGGGTCGTATAGTACTTCACTGATCAGCAGGGTTAGGGGTCCAGGGGGACTCAAGGTGATAATTGGGGTGGACGTGGCGGTAGGCGTAGGCGTGCGCAGGTCGACGGCCCCTGGCGAAGGGTGTGCCTGATCGATCCAGTCGCTGGCGGTGTTGCTGTCGCGATATGCCGGGCTGCGCTCCAGAGAATGAGACTCAACCACGCCGTCTGCAGGTGGATCAAGCACAGCTGCCGAATCATCCCATGAAAGCCCGTCGACGATCTCGTTTTCCGCATCAATGAGCAGCACCTCATCACCATTATTGATCAGCTCAACATTTCCACCGGACCAGGCGCTGTATTTGCGCATATCCTGGACGTTGGGATCTGATTGGCGCAGCTCAAAATCCGGGAGAAATCCGTAGGTATCATTAAACGCCAGCGCCTGGTTGGCAACGATCGCCACAGCCCCAGGAGCGAGCTGTGATCTCGCCGGAAACTGAAACATCCCCTCCATTTCCCCCATTGTTTCTTCATCGCCAACCTTGTAGCTGGATAGATCTACCGGCGTGTTGCCCATGTTGCAGATCTCAATCCACTCGCCGTCCGGCTCCGACCCGTATGGATCGTACATCACCTCCGTGATAAGCAGGTAGCCAGGCGGCGGTGTCGGTGTGGCGGAAGGCCATCCCTTTGCCATTACAGGCAAGTAATGCGGTGTGCCGCCTGTCTGGCCGCGTGCAGGTTGCGGGTACAGCCAGACCAGACCACAAAACGCCATAAAGAGGCATACGGCCTCGCTGAGGAGCAATCGACCATAAGCCCGGCAGACAAGAGATCTTCC
>CAZGIX010000008.1:0-53768 GCA_964525785.1 uncultured Anaerolineaceae bacterium | reverse complement strand
CGTTCTTACCGGAGCCGCAAAGGAATAAGCTGATCCATGGCAATTTGGAATAATTACTATCTTGCACACACGGCAATGGAAGCCTTAGATGCCCTTGCTGAGTCTAAAGGGCCAGCTCGTTTGGTTGCTGGTGGAACTGACCTGCTCCTGGAGCTTCAGCAGAACCTGAAGCCTCCCGTCGACACCCTGGTAGATGTCAGCGAAATCCGTGAAATGACCGTCATCGAAATCCGCCAGGGGATGTTGTTTATAGGCGCTGCGGTGCCATTGAATAAAATCGTCGCATCGCCGGATGTGAAAACACATGCCCAGGCTCTGCACGAAGCTGCAGCCCTTATCGGCGGTCCTCAGGTGCGCAATACTGCATCGCTCGGCGGAAATGTCGCCCACGCTCTGCCTGCTGCAGACGGCACGATCTCACTGCTGGCATTGGGAGCCAAGGCAGTGGTTTTTAATCGGTCGGGTCAAAGCCTCGTAAATATAGAAGAACTCTTTTCTGGGCCTGGAAAATCTACTCTCGATCCTGTGAATGAAATCCTGATCGGTTTTTACCTGGCGTTGAAAAAGGATAACCAGGGTTCAGCTTTCCAGCGGGTGATGCGACCACAAGGGGTCGCTATCGCCATCCTTAACTTTGGGATGTGGGTGGATCGAGAGGCAGACTGCGTCCACGACATCCGGATTGCGATTGGGCCATCGGGTCCGACGCCACTGCGCGCCCGGAAAGCTGAACAGATGCTGCGAGGTCAGCATCCATCCGAGTCCTTGCTTGCGGATGCTCTGAGTGCCATTCATGCCGAAGTACACTACCGCACCAGCCCCCATCGGTCAACTGCTGAATATCGCCACCAGGTGACGGATGTGCTTTTCTCCAGCACGTTTGCATCCGCCTGGGAGCGAGCCGGTTTATTGGTGTAATGATCAATTAACGTAGCGAGGTATATGATGCAGGTTACTGTCAATGGTAAACCCTATAGCTTCGAGCCGCAGCCGGGCGAGATGCTCTCCGACCTGCTCAGAGAGCGCTTTGGCCTGACTGGTACGAAAATTGGTTGTAACGAAGCGGAATGCGGCGCCTGTACGGTCTTGGTCGATGGCGCTCCGGTGCTGTCTTGTGTCTACCCATCTGCCAGAGCGCAGGGTAAGCATGTAATCACCATCGAAGGTCTGGCGGCGAACCCTGGCTATTTGATGACAGAAGTACCCGCTTCAGCCGGATCTACTGCGGGTAAGCTGCACCCTCTCCAGGAAGCATTTATCCTGCATGGAGCCGTTCAATGCGGTTTTTGCATACCTGGGCAGCTTATGACAGCTTATGCGCTCCTGGAGACCAATCCAGATCCATCTGAAGATGATATCCGCCACGCCTTGAAGGATACCCTGTGTCGCTGCGCCGGGTATCCAACCATTATTCGAGCAGTTCAGGCGGCAGCCGAGGCCATCCGCACCGATGCACCTATAGCACCGCCCGACCTCAGCTCATCCTCGCTTCCTTTGGAAATCATTGGCACATTGCAAATGCGGCCCGACGCAATCGGGAAAGTCACCGGCGAGGCTATTTACACGGATGACATAAAATTCGATGGTCTGCTGCACGCACGTGTATTGCGTGCGGGGGAGCCGCATGCAATCGTTAAGCGCATCGATATCGAACGCGCCCGCCGGCTGGCAGGTGTACAGGCGGTACTGACCGCCGATGATATTCCCGGTGAGGTCAACCACGGATTGGTTGTCTATGACTGGCCGGCTATGGTAGGTGTGGGAGAGCGCGTGCGATATGTGGGTGACGCCATCGCAATCGTAGCCGCCGAGACACGCGACATTGCTGGCCGGGCGTTGGAACTCATTGAAGTAGACTACGAGCCTCAGCCAGTTATCTCCGATCCGGTTTACGCACGCAATCCGGATGCGCCAGCCTTACACCCCAATGGAAATTTGCTGAAACATATCAAGGTGCGCAAGGGGTCAGTTGAGGATGGATTTAACGAGGCGGATATCGTCCTGGAGCATACGTATTTCACCCCAACCACCGATCACGCTTTCCTGGAGCCTGAGTGCAGCATCGCTCATCCAACGGCGGATGGGCGCATGGAGATTTATGTCGGGTCGCAGATCCCATATTCTGACCGCAGCCAGGTTGCACGTGCCTTGGGCTGGCCTGATGAACGTGTGCGAGTAATTGGCCAGCTCATGGGTGGCGGCTTTGGCGGGAAAGAGGACATCGCTGGTCAAATCCATGCTGCGCTGCTGGCGGATAAGACCGGTCGACCAGTCAAACTGCTTTTCGACAGACATGAGAGCTTACTGGTGCATCCGAAGCGGCATGCCACCCAGATTCGAGTCAAGATGGGTGCCCAGCGGGACGGTCATTTGACCGCAGTGGAGACCGAGCTTTATGGTGATACTGGCGCCTATGCTTCACTGGGGGATAAGGTGATGACACGCGCCACCACGCACTCCTCGGGACCATACGAAGTGCCTCACGTACGCGCTGACTGCTATGCCATGTACACCAACAACCCGCCATCTGGGGCTTTCCGCGGTTTCGGGGTGACCCAATCGGCGTTTGCGGTCGAGAGCATGATGGATGTCCTGGCAGAAAAGCTCGGCATCGATCCAGTTGAGCTTCGGCGCATGAATGCATTGCATGTAAATAGCATCACCAACACCGGGCAGCTGCTTGGGGAGAGCGTTGGCTTAATGGAATGCATCGATAGGGTGGATGCCGAGATGCGCCGTCTGGAGCCCGGCGATCCATTCCGACCCCGACCCGTCGAAGGTGAGCCTTACCGGGTGCGCGCCTGGGGATTTGCCGTCGGCTATAAGAACACGGGGCTGGGAGGTGGTGCTCCGGATTGCGCCGGCGCTGAGGTAGAGCTGAGCGCTGATGGCATGCTCGAGGTCCGGACAGCCTCGGCTGAGCTTGGTCAGGGTTTAGTTACCGTGCTGCAGATGATCGTGGCTCAGGAATTTAACCTGTCGCCGTTGCAGGTACGTGTTCTGGTCATGGACACCGATCTCACCCCGGATGGCGGACCGACTACTGCCTCCCGCCAGACATTTGTCACTGGGAATGCAGCGCGCCTGGCAGCTCAAACTCTGCGCCAGGCGATTGCTACCACGCTGGCGGAAAAATATGACCAACCACCAGAGAATATCCGTTTTATCGAGGGTCTGGCGCAGGTCGATGGACATACGATCCCCCTGGGTGACGTGGTTGCTCTACTTCACGCAGAGGGGCGGGAACCGCGCGCTCTGTATGAATACTGGGCTCCAGAAACCATGCCCCTGGGGAAGGGCGGTGATATGCATTTTGCCTTCTCATTTGCCGCCCAGGCTGCCCAGGTGGAGGTTGATACCCGCACCGGTGAAGTGAGCGTGCTGCGTGTGATTGCAGCCAATGACGTGGGGAAAGCACTGAACCCGCTCGGCTTGCAGGGCCAGGTAGAGGGTGGGGTAATGATGGGAATCGGAAACGCCCTGACCGAGCATTTTATTGTGGAAGACGGGTATGTTTTCACCGACCATCTGGCGCGCTACCGAATGCCGTCGATCACCCACACGCCCGAAATCACCTCTCTGGTGGTTGAGCATCCCGTATCCACAGGTCCATATGGTGCTAAAGGAGTAGGGGAAATCGTCAGCATTCCCACTACCCCCGCCATCACCAATGCCATCTACAACGCAGTGGGTGTGCGCATCGATCGCCTGCCTGTCGACCAGGCGATGATCTTGCGTCACATCTCTCAGCGCGGCAATGTCAGCATACCGATGAAATAACGGGCGTCCCCAATCTATAAGAGTGTGAACAGCGAACGGAGGGGACTGAATGAATGATGACCGACATTCACTGGATTGGCTGAAGTGGGCACGTGAGATCCAGGCGCTGTCGCAGACTGGATCCCATTATGCTCTCAATGACTTTGACCGCCACCGCTATCAGCGTTTGCTTGAGATAGCTGCGGAGATCACTGCACAGCACACCCGCTTACCGTATCCATCATTGGTGGAGATATATACCAGCCAGATCGGCTACGCAACACCACGCGTGGATGTGCGCGGGGCAGTTTTCTGCGACGGCAAGCTGCTGATGGTGCGCGAACGGATGGATGGAGGCTGGACCATGCCCGGGGGTTGGGCAGACGTGGGCGATATCCCATCGAATGCCGTCGAGCGTGAGGTATGGGAAGAGGCAGGCTTCCGGGTGAAGGCAAGCAAGGTAATCGGTGTATATGATGCCAACCGTAGCGGTCCATTGGAGCTCTTCCATGCCTTTAAGATAGTCTTCATGTGCGATCTGATAGGAGGTGAAGCTCGCGCCAGCGAAGAAACATCCGAAGTGGCGTTCTTTGGACAAGATGAGATTCCCACTAATTTATCTGGGGAGCGGACGCGGCCGCACCATGTCCGGGATGCGTATTTCGCTTTGCAGCACCCAGATTGTCCGACCTTGTTCGATTAATCTGAGCGGACTATCCATGCTGATCACTGAACTGCCCTTCAATCTCCCGGGAAAAATCTACCGCAGCCAGATGCCATTTGGATTGTACGATCCGAATGGGGCGGTTTATGCCGCTTACCAGGCAGCCAATGTGACCCTGGTTGTCGTGCTGGCTACCATTGAGGAGATACTGCGAAAAACCGGGCAAGATTTGCTGGCGTTTTATGCGCAGGAAGGCATGCAAGTCCTGCATCTACCCATTCCTGATTTCGGCACACCGGATATGCCAGAACTGAGAAAAACTGTCAGCGAGGCAATATCCGCAGCTCAATCGGGCACCAACCTGGCGATCCATTGCTCTGCGGGCATTGGCAGGACGGGCTTGTTTGTGGCCTGTATAGCAATACAATTATTAGATCTTTCGGGGGAAGAAGCCATCCGCTGGACGAGAAAATATATCCCTGCCGCAGTGGAAACCCCCAATCAAATGCGGCTGGTGTACGATTTTCGCGAGGAGGAGTAAAAGCGATGCTGATCACGAATTCCAGGCTGGTTACCTGGGATGAACCGAACCAGATCCTGGAAAACCAGGCGGTATATATCCAGGGAGATAAGATCGCCGAGATCGGGCCAGAGCGCGAGCTGCTCGATAGGCATCCGGGAGAGGAACGTATCGACACCGAGGGTCAATATGTAATGCCGGGCAATATCTGCGCCCATACCCATTTCTACGGCGCTTTTTCGCGCGGCATGGCAATTCCTGGACCAGTTCCCAAAGACTTTCCTGAAATCTTGCAGAAGCTCTGGTGGCCCCTGGATCGTTCTCTGCGGATGGAAGATGTGCGTGCTTCGGCTGAGGTTATGGTTCTGGATGCCATCAAACACGGCACCACCACTTTGATCGACCATCATGCTTCTCCAAACGCAATCGATGGATCATTGGATGTGATTGACGATGTTGTCGAGCGAGCCGGAGTAAGGGCGGTCCTCTGCTACGAGGTGACCGACCGGGATGGTGAAGGTAAAGCTCAGGCAGGCATCCGGGAAAATGTGCGCTTCTTCAATAAGATAAAGTCTCAGCCGGAGAATGCCAGCCGCATCAGGGCGACCTTTGGATTGCATGCCAGCCTGACGCTCTCAGATGCGACCCTGGAAGCGAGCGTCCAGGCTGCCCCATCCAACTCCGGGTTTCATATCCATGTAGCGGAGCATGAAATCGACCAATATGACAGTCTGGCGAAATCGGGCGTGCGGGTTGTGGACCGGCTGCACCGCTACGGTATCCTTGGACCGCACTCGATTGTGGTACACGCCATCCATGTGGATGCTCGGGAGGTCGGTCTGCTGGCGCAAACCGGCACCTGGGTGACACACCAGCCGCGCTCTAATATGAATAATGGGGTAGGGGTGGCCCAGGTAGAATCTTTACTGCGAGCAGGAGTGAATGTCTGCCTCGGTACGGATGGCTTCTCGCATACCATGTGGGAGGAATGGAAGACCACTTACTTGGTGCACAAATTGTGGCACCGCGACCCACGCCGTATGAACGGCATGGAAGTCACCAATATTGCGGTTTATAATAACGCTGCTCTGGTGGGCACTTTCTTTCGAGAGGCTCCGGTTGGTATCCTGATGCCTGGCGCATATGCTGACCTGATTTTCGTTGATTATCACCCACACACTCCGATGACTGCCGAAAACCTGCCGTGGCATATCATCTTCGGATTCCACGAGAGTATGGTGACAACCACGATGGTGAGCGGAAAACTGTTAATGGTCGATCGCAAAGTCTTGACCATGGATGAAGAAGAGATCACCCACCGCGCTCGGGAACAAGCCCCAGCAGTATGGCGGCGATATGAGCAGCAGTTTCGACCCTGAAAAGGGGGGTTCAATTATGCAACAGAGATGCATTGAGGCCTCAAATGAATAAATCTCTACCCCGAATCGCTATCCTGGGTGGGACCGGAAAAGAGGGACCGGGCCTGGCGTTGCGCTGGGCTTATGTGGGTTATCCGATCATCATCGGTTCTCGCCAGGCCGACAAGGCTCGCCTGGTCGCTGAAGAGCTGAATCAGCAGTTGGGCATTGATACAATCACAGGGCAAGAAAATGGGGACGCCGCTCGCAGCGCGGATATCTGCATCCTTACGGTTGTCCAGACAGCGCACCAACAGGCGTTGGAAGGTATTAAGGAAGACCTGCAAGGTAAAATCCTGGTGGATGCCACCGCCCGGGTGGATTTTCGCGATCCTCATCCGCCTTCACCCCCATCTGCCGCCAGGCATGCTCAGAACCTGCTCGGACCGGGGGTGCGTGTGGTGGCAGCCTTCCAGAATGTGCCGGCGCATTCCTTGAAGAAAAATCTAGGCAGCTCTCTAGATACCGATGTGCTGGTGTGTGCAGATGATCCCGCTGCAGCAGAAGTAGTCATCCACCTGGCGAACGCCTCTGGAATGCGCGCCTATTATGCCGGCGGGCTGGATAACGCCGTGACCGTTGAAGGCCTGACCTCACTATTAATCAGCATGAACAAGTATTATGGCACAAAAACCGCCAGCATTGGCATCACGGGCATCGATCTACCGCGAGGCTGAATATACGGTTGCCGAGCAGGATCTTCAATGACGCTTATCCTCACATCCCTGCAGGGAATTCCCCTGATCCAGCCGGGCGATGACCTGGCTGGCATCATCGAGCTGGCTGTTAATCGAACAGGTATTGAACTGCAGGATGGCGATATATTCGTCCTTGCCCAAAAAATCGTCTCGAAGTCCGAAGGCAGGCTGGTGAACCTGGCTACGATCCAGCCTTCAGAGCGGGCGGAAGGCCTTGCCCGGGAAACCGGTAAAGACCCACGCCTGGTGGAATTGAACCTGCGCGAGAGCTGCGCCGTCCTGCGTACCCGGCTGGGGACGATGGTCGTCGAGCACCGCCTCGGGTTTATTTGCGCCAATGCAGGCATTGATCATTCCAATGTTGCTGGTGAAGGTAGCAATTCTGAGGAATGGGTACTACTGCTGCCGGAAAACCCGGACGCTTCAGCTCAAGCCCTGCGAGAGCGGCTGGAAGTGTCAAGCGGGTGCCGCCTGGGTGTTTTGATTATCGATTCGCACGGGCGCGCCTGGCGGCTTGGGACGGTGGGTGTGACGATCGGTCTGTCAGGCGTTCCCGGTGTGGTGGATCTGCGCGGGCAGGAAGACCTGTTTGGCTATCGCCTGCGCATTACCGAGGTAGGGGCTGCCGATGAGCTGGCAGGTGCGGCTTCGCTGGTCATGGGGCAAGCGCGTGAAGGCACTCCGGTCGTGCACGTGCGCGGTTTCCCATATCCTTTGCGCGAATCTCAGTTTGGAGAAATTTTGCGTCCCCGGGACCAGGACCTGTTCCGGTGAACGCGGGCAGGCTATGACCGGCAAATCTACCTCAACAGGAAACCCGGACGGGTTTTCACCTTCACTGGATACCAAAGATTTCTGGAGCTTTGTCGACCGATTAATTAGGAATAGCGAGGCTGTCATAGACCGGCCGCGCGGCTCACGACATCCCTATTATCCAGAGCTGGTATATCCCCTGGATTACGGCTACTTGTCAGGAACCAAAACCATTGACGGAGGCGGGATCGATGTATGGTTGGGTTCCGAGGACATCTCCAGGTCTGATGCTATCGCTATTACGGTGGATCTGGCAAAACGGGACGCGGAAATAAAGATCCTGCTGGGGTGTACACATGCTGAAGAGCAGATTGTGTTCGACTTCTTGAATGGGGCGTCGATGCGGGCAATCCTGATCCCACGCCGGCCTGGAGGGATCGATCTACTAATGTCACGCCGTTCGGTGCGCTCCTTCAGTCAGGAAGCTGTGCCGGCAAGAGTGTTAGAGCAGGTGATCCAGGCAGCTGCCTGGGCGCCATCGGCGCACAACCGCCAGCCCTGGCGCTTTGCTGTCTTGACCAGTCCGGAGAGTAAAACGAAACTGGCGCAGGAGATGGGATCCGAGTTCCTGCGAGACCTGATCTCTGACGGATTGGATCCTTCCGAAGCGGCTGATCGTTTAGAGCGCTCACAGCAGCGAATCGTGAACTCGGCAGCCGCGGTGCTGCTCTGCCTGGATATGGCGGAGATGGATACCTACCCGGATAAAATTCGCCAGGACGCGGAGATATTGATGGGGGTGCAGAGTGTGGCGATGGCTGGAGAGAATATGCTCCTGGCAGCACACGCCTATGGACTCGGAGGCGTGTGGGTATGCGCTCCGCTTTTCGCCCAGCAAGTTGTTATCCGCTGCCTGGAGCTGCCTGAAACCTGGCAGCCGCAGGGACTGGTTCTTCTGGGATACCCTACCCGGATGCCTGCCCAGCGCCTACGACGATCGATCCAGGAGATTGCACGCTATTATTGAAATCTGACACAATTATGATCTTCCTGCGTTTAACATGATGGAACTATTGGCGGTGATGTGGAAATCGAAAAATTAACGGTTGTCGCACTGGCTGGTGGGGTGGGTGGAGCAAAGCTGGTAGACGGTCTGGCACGCTGCCTGCCCGCTGGACAATTGACGGTGATAGTCAATATCGGTGATGATTTTGAGCACCTGGGGCTGCAGATTTGTCCGGATCTCGACACGGTTTGCTATACCCTGGCGGGGATGGCAAATCCGGCAACCGGATGGGGGTTAGCGGGAGAGACTTTCAATGCGCTGGAACACCTGGCAGCTCTGGGTGGACCAGACTGGTTCCGGGTAGGCGACCGTGATCTGGGAACTCATTTGGAGCGCACCCGCCGCTTGAATAGGGGTGAATCTCTAAGCCAGATCACACGCGATTTCTGCAAAGCATGGGGGATCGGCATAACAGTTTTGCCAGCCAGCGATGACAGGGTGCCGACCTTGGTGTATACTAGTGAGGGGGAGATGCCTTTTCAGGAATATTTTGTTCTTCACGAGTGTCGTCCTATAGTGAAGGGATTCCTATTCACCGAGAATGAGCGAGCACACCCGGCACCGGGGACGCTGCAGGCTATTCAACAGGCAGACATCATTGTGTTCTGCCCTTCCAATCCATGGGTCAGTTTGGACCCAATTTTGGCAATCCCGGGCATCCGTGAAGCCGTGTGTCAGCGCCCGGTCGTGGCAGTCTCGCCCATCATCGCTGGGAAAACTCTCAAAGGACCGGCTGCAAAAATATTTAATGAGCTTGGGATCGAGCCATCAGCATGCGCGGTGGCTCGACATTACCGCGATATCTTGACCGGATTTGTACTGGATCAAATGGATTACAAGCAAGAGGGGGCGATCAAGGAGCTTGGTATACATACGTACCGAACTGATACAATTATGCACACGCGTGATGACCGCTGCCGTCTGGCAAAGGAGGTGGTTGAATTCGCAGGATCGATCATCTAGAATTTTGTGGAGTTCCGCCCTCCGCATAAAACATCAGGAGAAGGTTATACGTAATATTCATGGAGCGAAGAGACATCACCCGGGCGCAATCTACTCAGAAACCTGCGAGGGAACGCGCAACACAGATATGTTTGGATTGCCTGATTGATTGGAGGTATAAACCCGGATGACATTATGGGCAATCGTTCCCGTCAAACCACTGCGACGTGGGAAGTCGCGTCTGGCGGGTGTTCTAAACCAGGATGAGCGTGCTGACCTGAACCAACGCTTGCTGGTGCATACGGTCGATACGCTGCGCTCCATCCCTGAGATTGGACAGGTTTTAGTGGTCAGCCGCGACCCGGCGGCTTTATCCCTGGCGCGCGATCATGGCGCCAGAACCGTACAGGAAAATGGCGCTCCGCAGCTTAACATTGCATTGGCGAGAGCGACCATCCTGGCGAAAAACTTTATTACCCGCGGGGTATTGATCGTGCCTGCGGATTTACCCCTCCTGACCGCCGAGGATGTGCACGCCATGCTGGACCGGGCAAAGTACCCCCCAGTGGTAGTCGTCGCACCGGACCGACACCATCAGGGTACGAACGCCTTGCTGGTATGTCCAGTAGGGCTGATCGAGTATGAATTCGGCCCAGGATCATTTCAACGTCACTGCGACCTGGCAATCAAAGCCGGGGCGCGGCTGGAGATATGTGAGCTGCCTTCCCTGGCGATCGATGTGGATTATCCAGAAGATCTCGATATCATCGAGGCCGAGTTGAGAGCCGAATACGAATAATTTTCCCTGAGGAGGGACTATGTCCGATCGTGTTGCACTGTATTTGCAAGACGCGCACGATTTGCGCGATGGTTTGGACTACGCTCGCTATGCTGAACAACGTGGCTTTGAAGCGGTCTGGCAGGCGGAATCCAGGCTGGTACGAGACGCTATCGTGCCGATGGCTGCCTATGCAGCCGTGACAGAGCACATCAAGATAGGCTCGGGGGTTATTAACAATTGGACGCGCAATATTGGCCTGCTGGCAGCTACATTCCTTACCCTGGATGACCTGGCTCCAAACCGCATCATCTGCGGGATCGGAGCCTGGTGGGATCCGCTGGCCCACAACGTGGGGATCGAGCGGCGCAAGCCGCTGACTGCTATGCGCGAAACCGTCGAGGTGCTGCGCCGCCTCTTAAACATGGAGCGGGTCACATTTCACGGTGAGTTCCACCATGTGGATGGCATTGAACTGGATGTGGTGCATGGGCGCCGCGAACCGCGCCATGTCCCGATCATGATTGGCGCTACCGGGGATAAGATGATGGAGATGACCGGTGAGATCGCCGATGGAGTGGTGCTCAACTACTGTGTTCCACCAGAATACAATGACAAAGCGCTTGAGCTGCTAGAGATCGGCGCCCGACGGGCTGGACGCAGCCTTGAAGCAATCGACCGGCCCCAGCTGGTGGTTTGCTCTGTCGATCACGATCACGAGAAAGCCATCGATTCAACCCGCGGGTTGCTCACCCAATACCTGGCCCAGCAGCCACATATCGCCAAAGCCTCCGGGGTGTCAGAGGATGTGGTGGCGCAGATCCAGTCGATCCTGGGATGGCCGGCAACCAAAGAGCAGATCCAGCGCGCCAAACACCTGGTGCCGGAGGATCTCATCCATAAAATCACTGCATCCGGTACGCCCGATGAAGCACGCGCCAAGGTCAACGAGTACCGCAAGCGCGGCTGCACCTGTCCAATCCTCTACCCGGTGAGCGGCGATGTCAGGCTGCTGATCGATACGTTTGCGCAGTGAGACAACCCAATTCTCGGCATTGCTTTATCTGCGGCCTCGGCAATCCTTTCGGCTTGCAGCTCAGATTCGACATCACTGCGCCAGGGGAAGTGACCACCTGCTATACTGTCCCTGAAAGGTACCAGGGATTCCCGGGCATCGTGCATGGCGGCATTGTTGCTGCCATGTTGGACGAGGTTTGCGGTCGCGCTCATATGGGCATTGAGCCTCCACGCTTTATGTACACGGCCCGGCTGGAAATACGCTACCGCAAGAATGTCCCGGTAGGACAGCCGCTGCGCATCATTGGCAGGACGGTAAAGAGCAAATCCCGTACGGCAACCGCCACCGGGGCAATCTATGGACCAGATGGGGAGCTTTTAGCCGAGGCAGATGCCTTGCTGGTCGATGTACCAGCGGACTACAGGGAAAGCGCTGACCCAGAAGCCCTGGGCTGGAAAGTCTATGAAGAATAAGAAACAGGAACTGCCAACATGATCGTAGAATACCATCGACCGCAAAGCCTGGATGAAGCGTTGAAATTGCTCGCTCGTCCCGAAATGACCACCATACCGCTGGGGGGCGGGACAGTGGTCAACCAACCTTCGCTCGAGTCGGTTGCGGTGGTCGACCTGCAGTCACTTGGCTTGAACGTAATCGAACAGCGCGGCAAGGAGCTGGTTGTCGGGGCGACCGCGACGCTGCAGTCACTGCTTGATGTCCCATATTTGCCAGCCGGACTCCCGGCGGTTATCGAATATGAAGCCACATACAACTTGCGCCAGATCGCCACATTGGCTGGAGCACTGGTGGCAGCCGATGGTCGCTCACCTTTGACCACTGCGCTGCTGGCATTAGATGCGCAATTAGCGCTGCTCCCTGAAAATACGACGATCAGCCTGGGCGACCTGCTGCCTGTGCGCCGAGAACGTTTGCGCGCTCGTCTGGTGTCGAGCATCACCCTGCCGCTCAATGCGAACTTCGACTTTCAATATGTTGCGCGTACCCCTGCTGACCTGCCGATTGTCTGCGTCGCAGCCGCGCGCTGGCCTTCGGGGCGTACGCGGCTGGCTATAGGTGGGTACGGTGCTGCGCCAGTGCTGGTTATGGATGGTCCAGAATCCGCCGGTGCGGATGTTGCTGCCAGTAATGCTTATGAGCAGGCCCAGGACCAGTGGGCCAGTGCCGAGTACCGCAAAGAGATTGCCGGTATTCTGGCAAAACGATGTATTAATTCGTTATCTGACCCAGATACAAGGTAGAAACGGGATCCTCATTTCGCCAATCGATAATGGTAATAGGCTGAATAAAAGGCGGGGCTGTCTGGTTCGGAGACAGCCCCATTACCGTCCTGCCGTTTTCCTTTAGAGCATCCGCTGCAATGTGACCAGGGTCAGATCGTCTTCTTGCTCCCAACTCGAGCCAGTGAAATCGTATAGCGCGGCAAGCATGTGTGGAATTATTTCCGTCTCGCCGGTCTGGGAACTCAAAATCTGCAGCACCCTGGGTGTGCCCAGGATTTCCCCCAGCGGGTTGTGAGCTTCGATCAAGGCATCGCTGAACAGCAGCAATGTATCCCCTGGGGTGAATACGGTTTGCTTTTCCTCATAAAACATACCGGGTATCAAGCCAAGCGGCATGCCAGTGGCGCGCAGCTCAATTGTTCCGCTTGCGTTGAGGTGGCAGGGCAGGCAGTGCCCGGCGTTTGCAAACTGAAGTTCCCCTGTGTCTGGCTCTAAGAGTGCCAGCAGACAGGTGACGAATGTTCCGGGAGGCATCTGCAGGCACAGCAGGTCGTTTGCCCGCGACAAAATCCCTCCAGGAGAAAGCCCTTGTTCCTCGTTTAAGCTGCTGCCGATGGCGCGCAATATGGAGCACGTGGTTGCCATCACCAGAGCAGCAGATATACCCTTACCTGTGGCATCGCCGACCAACAGCCCGATCTTCCCACTCGGAAAGGCAATGAAGTCGTAAAAGTCGCCTCCCACCGCGTGAGCCGGCTGCCAGTAGGTGGTAATATTCCAACCCGGGGGAGAAGGTGACTCTTTGGGCAAGATGCTTTGCTGGATCCTTTGCGCTAATGCCAACTCGTGTTCGATGCGTTCTTGCTCGATCAACTGCCCCTGGGCACGCCGCAGCTCCTCGTAGGCGTGCGTTAATTGCATGTTTTTTTCGCTCAACTCGCGGATAATCGACTGTTCCGCGGCGCCCCAGCGGATGATCATCTCTCGCATGACATGATAACCCAGGTGAGGCTGGCGTATCATCAGCACTTCAAAGTCGCTGTGCAGCATTTCAAGCAGCACTACCGGCGTAAGGGTGCGTGCACTCGCATAGCGCAAACGGTCGGGAAACAGTAAGCTCGTCTCACCGAAGATATCCCCCGTTTTTAGGAACGACAGGCGGCGCTCATCTTCTGTTCCCAGTGATTTTACAATTTCAACCTCTCCCATGACCAGAATCGATAAACGATCTCCCGGATCTCCTTCGCGGAAAATGATGGCGCCTGCGGGAAACTGGCGAAGATTAACGGACTGGATGAAAGCCCCGATGTCTTCAATGGGGAGCTGCCTGGTAAATGGCAGCCTCTGCACCAGATCCTCAATCGCCGCCCGATCCATCCCGTTCGTCGTGTCCATTTCGCTATTATAGGTTATATTTATCTAAATATCTATCCGAAAATTAAATTTTATGACGCGACCCCATTCATCCTCCTTCACGTGGGGAGAACAAGGATTTTCACATTCTTGTGAACTATTATTTTTTGCCGTAGGTAGATTACGGATAATTGACAAAATGGTTTACAATTGAGTCTGGTTCTGCACACAATATCGCCATCCAGGAAACGCGTAATGACCAGCCTAGATCTGCCCAAAGACAGGATCGTCCTGGGAGATTGCATCGAAGTGCTCGAGACCTTGCCTCCAGGCTCGATCGATTTGATCTTCGCAGATCCTCCTTACAATCTGCAACTGCAAAACAAGCTTTTTCGTCCCAATAACACTCGCGTGGATGGCGTCGATGATCTGTGGGATCAATTCGACAGCTATGAAACCTATGATCGATTTACCCGTTCCTGGCTGAAGGCTTGCCGCAGGGTCTTAAAAGAGACCGGCACGATCTGGGTAATCGGCTCTTATCACAATATCTTTCGTGTCGGCACGCTGATGCAAGATCTGGATTACTGGATCCTCAACGATATTGTCTGGATCAAGAGCAATCCAATGCCCAACTTCAAGGGAGTGCGTTTCACCAATGCCCAGGAGACGCTGATCTGGGCGCAGAAGCATCGTGGAGCTCGCTATACCTTCAACCATCGGGACATGAAAGCGCTGAACGAAGATCTGCAAATGCGTAGTGATTGGAGGCTGCCTCTTTGTACCGGGAAGGAACGGATTAAAATCAACGGCAGCAAGGCACATGCCACGCAAAAACCGGAGGCGCTGCTCTACCGGGTGATTTTATCCAGCTCATCTCCTGACGACATAATTCTTGACCCATTTTTTGGCACAGGCACAACCGGAGCCGTTGCCAAGAAGCTCCATCGCCATTGGATCGGCATCGAGCGTGATCCTGAGTACGTCAGCCTCGCCCAGGCACGTATAGACGCCATAACGGCTCCATACGACGTACCAGATGTATTTGAGTCTGAGCAGAGGCGCCAGCCCCGAATACCATTCGGTACATTGTTGGAATTCGGTTTGCTGTCTCCGGGTCAGAGGTTGTATTTTGAAAAGCGGGAAGACCTAAGCGCAGTGGTCCAGGTGAACGGTCATCTGCGCTACCAGGAGACCAGCGGCTCGATTCACCAGATAGCGAAATCTATCCAGAACAGCCCGTGCAATGGCTGGGAACGTTGGTATTATCGCGACCCAGGCAGCGGAGACCTGGTGCTGATTGACCGGCTGAGGCAGCAAGCGTATTCGATGTTGGGCTGGACCAGAGTCGGATAAATTATTGGAGATGTTCATGGAGATCAATCTTACGATCAACCAGACTCCAGTCAGGACGTCCGTCTTGCCCGGAGATTCGCTGCTGAAGATTATCCGTGGATTGGGATACTATGGTGTAAAGCACGGCTGTGAAAGCGGTGAGTGCGGAGCCTGCGCGGTGCTGCTGGATGGACATCCTGTGAACGCCTGTGTGCTCCTGGCAGCCCAGGCTGACGGACACGAGATCCGCACCATCGAGTCGATTGGACAGCATCCTGAACAAGGCTGGAGGACAACTCAAGGACTGCACCCCATCCAGCAGGCATTCGTTGATACAGGAGCGATCCAATGCGGATACTGCACGCCGGCTCAGGTCCTGGCAGCGAAGGAGCTGCTGGAGCGCAATCCCTCACCAAGCGAGGCTGAAGTCCGCCAGGCGCTTTCAGGTGTGTTATGCCGCTGCACTGGTTATCTGAAGCCGGTCCAGGCGGTCCTGCGCGCAGCCGCAGCGCTGCGTGGCGAGCAGGTTGATCCGGTGGGCAGCGAGGGCTTTGGCATCCCTGCCTTGCCCGATTGGCTGCCGGCTGCTCCTCAACCGGGAGGGGTGGAGCCCCATGCGGGTGCAGAGGAAGTCCTGCTGACGCGTACTCATATAATGCCTCGTATTCAGGTCGCTCCAGAGACGGAGAACCTGCAGCATGTAGGCAAGCCGGAACGCAAGCTGGATGCTGTCAAGCTGGTACAGGGGAAACCGGCTTTTACAGCCGACTTCGACGCACGCGGTTTGCTGGTCGCTAAAGTGCTGCACAGCTCGGTTGCACACGCCCTCATAAAGCACATCGATGCCAGCCGGGCGCGGGCCTTGCCTGGCGTTGCTGCGGTGCTCACCTGGCAGGATATCCCCCGGGTGGTTTACTCCACAGCTGGTCAATCCGACCCAATCCCTGGACCTTTGGATAGCTTCTCGCTGGATAACAAGGTGCGCTTCGTTGGAGATCGAGTGGCCTTTGTGGCGGCTGAAACAGACGCCATCGCCGATGAAGCCCTGAGATTGATCGAAGTTGAATATGAACCGTTACCGGCATTGTTCGATCCGGGCCAGGCGATGCAGCCAGACGCGCCGCTGCTGCATGACGAGCCGGAGTTCGTGAATTTCGCCGACTCTGACCCGAGCCGCAACCTGGCTGCACAGATTCGCATTGATATCGGAGATGTCGAGAAGGGTTTTGCTGAGGCAGACTATATTTTCGAAGACGACTATGAAGTCCCGAAAGTCCAACAGGCGCATATCGAGCCGCATGTGGTCATTACCTATTGGGACGAGGATGATCGCCTGGTCATTCGCAGCAGCACTCAGGTCCCATTTCACGCCCGGCGCATCCTAGCCCCTGTGCTCAGTCTACCGTTGAAGCGCATCCGGGTGATCAAGCCGCGCATTGGGGGCGGCTTTGGTGGTAAGCAGGAAGTGATGATCGAAGACGTAGCTGCGCACCTCACCATTGCCACCGGCAGACCGGTGATTTACGAGTACACCCGTGAAGAGGAGTTCATCGCTGCTCGCTCGCGCCACCCGATGCGCATTCACATGAAGACCGGGGTCAAGGCAGATGGAACGATCACTGCTAATTCCATGTACGCATTGAGCGACACGGGCGCCTACGGCTGCCACGCCCTGACTGTGACCGGCAACACAGGGCATAAGGCGATGGCGCTGTATGTCGGGGATGGCCCTTACCGCGAGAAGCCTAATATCCGCTTCTATGCCGATATCGTTTATACCAACCACCCCCCGGCTGGGGCTTATAGAGGCTACGGGGTGCCGCAGGGATATTGGCCGATTGAACGCCACATGGAGAAGATTGCCCGTAAACTGGGGCTCAACTCCCTGGAATTCCGCCTGAAGAACGCCCTGCGGGCAGGAGAGCTGCACCCATTCAGCACAGCCTGGAGCGAGGGTCGTGAGCCGCGCCCGGAGACGATCGAAACGAACGGCTTGGTCGAGTGTACCCGGCAGGGTAAAGCAGCCATCGGGTGGGATCAAAAATTCGACAATCCCGCCTGGCACCTGGTACCCGGTAAACCGCATCTACGCAAAGGCATCGGAGCGGCCCTGGTGATGCAAGGCACTGCCATCCCATACCTGGATATGGGTGCTGCCAGCATCAAGATGAATGATGACGGTTCTTTCAACTTGCTGGTGGGCGCGACCGACCTGGGAACCGGATCGGACACTGTCTTGGCACAGATGGCAGCCGAGGTGCTGGGTGTGCCGGTAGATGATATGATCACCTATTCTTCTGATACAGATTTCACTCCCTTCGACAAGGGCGCCTATGCCTCCAGTACAACATATATCTCCGGCGCTGCGGTGGTAAAAGCCGCTCAGCAGGTAGCTGAACGCATCCGCTCCAGGGCTGCGCGCATACTCAACGAGCGTGCTGCGGACCTGCCCGTCCGTTCGGACGAGATCCGTCTTTTGGATAGTAAAGCTTTCGCTCCGGATGGACGCTCGGTGACCTTGTCCGAAATTGCCCATCATGCCCTGCATCACGCTGACCAGGAGCAGATCATGGGGGTGGCTTCTTATATGTCGCCTGTCTCGCCTCCTCCGTTCGCCGCACAGTTTGCGGAGGTGAGCGTGGATATCGAGACGGGTCAGGTGGTGGTGGATAAGCTGGTGATGGCGGTCGACTCAGGTGTGATCATCAATCCCCTCACCGCCTCTGGGCAGATCGAAGGCGGGATGACCCAGGCGCTTGGTTATGCGGTGTGTGAAGAGATGGTCTACAATGAAAACGGCGCTGCTCGTGAGCGCGATCTGCGCGACTACCACATCTTCCAGGCTAACGAAATGCCGAAATTGGAGACGATATTTATCGAGACTTTCGAGCCGTCCCATCCCTTTGGTGTGAAAGCTGTAGCTGAGATCCCGATGGACGGCGTCGCGCCAGCGGTGGGCAATGCCGTCTTGGATGCATGTGGTGCCGATGTGGACGACAATCCGGTGACTCCGGAGAAGGTGTGGCGCGCCCTGCGCGCAGTTCGCTAGAGTGGGAAGTTTTATGCCAGCTACAAGCCAGACCTACGTCATCGGGCACGTCAATCCGGATACTGACACAATTGCCTCAGCAATGGGATATGCCTGGTTGTTGAACGAGCGCGATAACGCCGGGGTCATCGCCGGGCGCGCAGGGGCACCCAATCCACAGACCACCTGGGTTCTTAAACACCTCGGATTAGAGCCGCCTGCCTTACTCACCGATGCTTCCCCGATATTTGAGAGCGTTACTCGCCGCCTGGATACCGTGCAGCCACAGGATCCGCTCAGAGATGCCTGGGCAATTACCAGCCGCACCGGTGGGATCGCACCGGTAGTCGAAGAAGATGGGCGTCCGTGTGGTCTGATCACCGGCGCCAGTCTGTTCAATTTGTTCGGTAAGCTGGTAGGTCCGCACCCCCGCCGCCAGGAGATGCGCATCAGCGAGATCCTGGAGCTTCCCTGCCGGGATGCCACGGATACGAACGTGCCCCGCTTTCAAGCCAAGGCGCGCATCCGCGACGTAATCAACCTCATCCTTCGAGAAGAACACACGGAATTTCTCATTGTTGACGAAAATGGTATGTATTTGGGCGTCAGCCTGCAGCGGGATGCCCTCAACCCACCGCGCCTGCGCTTAATCCTGGTAGATCACAACGAGCCCAACCAGGCTGTCGGCTCTCTAGACGAAGCCGAGCTGATCGAGATACTTGACCACCATCGCCTGGGTAATCCCAGCACACATATTCCCATCCGTTTTACGGTGGATATCGTTGGCAGCACCAGTACACTGGTGTCGGAGCAAATCGAGAATGCTGGCTTGAGTGCGCCGCCTAGCCTGGCAGGGCTGATGCTGGCAGGCCTGCTGTCGGATACGCTGATATTGACCTCGCCCACCACTACGGACCGCGATCACCAGGCGGCTGAACGCCTGGCCCGCTGGGCTTTTACCCGCAACAGTCCGCTGGCAGGTGAGACGATCCAGTCTTTCGGACAACAGGTGGTCAATGCCGGCGCCGGATTAGGCACCCGCAGCCCACAGGAAGTTGTCAGTACGGATTTGAAAGAATATGAAGCTGGCGGTTTTAATTTCGCTATCGCCCAGGCAGAAGTAACCACGCTCCTGCAGCTCGACGAGCATTTGTCAGCCTTGCAGGGAGCCGTGGATCAGCTGCGCCAATCCAGGCGGCTGGATTTTGCCATGCTGATGGTTACAGACGTAGTCAGCGGATCCAGCCGTCTGCTGATATCGAATGAGCCTCCTGCTCTGGGTGGGCTGCCTTATCCACTCCAACCGGATGGGACGCGCCTCGCAGAAGGGGTTGTATCTCGAAAAAAGCAGCTCCTGCCAGCAGTATTGGGATTGCTGGAGAGCTGACCGATGATCTACCAGGCAGTATCAGCGCTTGAAAAGAATAATGAGCCGGGGGCATTGTGTATTGTTGTGCGCAGCCGCGGTTCGACCCCGCGCCAGGCTTCCAGCAAAATGCTGGTATATGCTGACGGGAGCATACTTGGCACAGTAGGCGGAGGCGAGATGGAGAGCCGTGTCATCTCTGAGGCGCTCCAATCTATTCAAGATGGCGCGGCGCGTTTATTAGAATACAGTCTGTCTGAGCCGCAGCGCGGCGATCCGGGTGTTTGCGGCGGGCAGGTGGAGATATTCGTGGAACCGATCTTACCCAAACCGGTGCTTGTCGTAGTCGGCTGCGGACATGTTGGCAAAGCGGTGGCTCATCTGGCGGATTGGCTTGGATTTTGGGTGGTGGCCAGTGATGACCGGGCTGAGCTTTGCAATCCAGAAACAGTGCCGGAAGCCAGAGAGTACTACCCGGTCCCGTTCCAGGCCCTTACGGAGCAGCTGAAAGTCACACCCTGGACGTATTTTGTCCTGACCACGCGCGGCGTGAATATCGATGTCCTCGGTCTGCCGGCGCTATTGGATTCGCCCGCCGCATATATCGGTGTGATTGGCTCCCGGCGGCGCTGGGAGACCAGCCGGGAGAAATTAATCGCGGCTGGGGTATTTGCTGAAAAAATCGACAAGGTGCGTTCGCCGATCGGATTGGAGATGGGCGCGGAGACCCCGGAAGAAATCGCGGTCAGCATAATGGCTGAGATTATCTCGCTGCGCCAGGGCCGTGCTGTGCAAGAAAAGTCGAAATGATCTACATCCCAGTCATGGAGTAAGTTATGTGGAAAGAATACATCAATGCAACGAGTGTCGAACAGGTGCTGCAAATCCTGGCAGAAAACGGAAAGCGGGCACGAGTTGTCGCCGGTGGGACTGATCTGCTGTTGGAGATCGAGCGCGGTGTGCGCAAGGGGATCGATATCCTGGTGGATGTGACGCGTATCCCCGGCCTGGATCAAATCACCCTGGACGAAGAGGAGACCATCCATATTGGACCGCTGGTAACCCATAATCACTGTGTGGCTTCCAAACTCCTTGTGGAACGGGCGTTACCGCTGGCGCAGGCTGCCTGGGAAGTGGGCGCTCCGCAGATCCGTAATCGCGGCACTGTAGCTGGCAACTTGATCACCGCCTCGCCAGCCAACGACACGATCACCCCATTGATGGCTTTGGGTGCCCGGGTCCGGCTGATCTCGACATCGGGCGAGCGCAGCCTGTCCCTGCAGGATTTTTACACCGGTGTGCGCAAGACTGTCATGCGTCCGGATGAGATGCTGATAGATATTTCTTTCCCGGCTTTGAAAGCCAACCAGCGCGGCACGTTCATCAAACTGGGCTTGCGCCGGGCGCAGGCGATCTCATTGGTCGATGTTGCTTTGGTATTGACCATGCAGGCAGATCGGATCGAAAAAGCTTCGATTACCCTCGGCTCAGTGACGCCGGTAATCGTTCATGCCGTCCAGGCAGAGAATTATCTGGTCGGGAGGACACTCGACGAAGCGGTGATTGGGCGCGCCGCAGACCTGGCTGAGGCGGCTGCCAGTCCAATAGACGATGTGCGCAGCCCGGCAGACTACCGGAGCGAGATGGTGCGCATCTGCACGCTGCGTGGGCTGCGTGCCATAAAGCAGGGCCAGGAGCGCGCTGCTTATCCAGAAAACCCGGTCCTGTTGTGGGGCGACCATTATCACGGCGAAGCGCCGCGCCTGTCTGAGAGCAGCCAGCATAAGGCGGGTACCTCGATCATTACTCGCATCAATGGCAAAGAGTACTCCTTTCCCAGCGGGCATGATAAAACACTGCTCCGGCTTCTGCGTGAGGACGCCGGTTTGACCGGCACGAAGGAAGGTTGCGCCGAAGGTGAATGCGGCGCCTGTACGGTTTTTCTGGATGGTATGGCGGTGATGAGCTGCCTGGTGCCCGCCGCACGGGCCAACCACGCTGACATCGTGACGGTAGAAGGGCTGGCTGGTGATGGCGTACTCCATACGGTTCAGCAAGCTTTCATCGATGAAGGCGCGGTGCAGTGTGGATACTGCACGCCTGGATTCTTGATGTCTGCCGCCAAGCTGCTCGAAGAGAAGGTCAATCCTACAAGGGATGAGGTCCGTACAGCGATAACCGGTAATTTATGCCGCTGCACCGGATACTACAGCATCATATCAGCAATCGAGAAGGCCGCTGCAGGGATGAAAGCTGTTCACGGCCAAAGGGAGGGTGTCAATGCCTAAATATGATAAGTACAGTACGCGTGCGCGGTTAGAGGAGCGCCCATGGAAAATCCATCCCATCTGGCGCGGGATCGGCTGCTTGATGATGGTTATTATCCCTGTTCTGGCTTACGCCGGATCAGTCATTCTGGTCCAGATGAATTCCAAGCAAAAGTGGCTGCCCATGCCGCGCGAGCTGATGCAAACGGTGGAGCTGCCTGTCATCGGCGGTGTGGAGAACTTTTACGCCGTCTTGATTTTGACTGTGCTGCTTGTCATCATTGGCTTCGGCCTGCTGACGATCATATACTCACTGATCTACAGCGCTGTCGGACCGCCGCGCCTGGGCCCGTTGGATGCACCGCCGGTTCGTGAGAGCCCGAAGAAACGCAAATATTGAGTTTATTTCCAGCGCAATCCCTTCGGATAGTAGTTCTTCACCTGTCCTTTAACGCGTTTTCCCCAACCCAGGGGATAATCGTGGACACAGATCAATACCCACCCGTCGGAGCCTGAATTTTGCATGGTCTCCCCTTTTAAGTAGGTGATTGCTTGCTGCAAGTCCAGGGAGATCGCATCATATACCGCGTCGGGAGTCAGGGATAATGCCAGGGCGTGGGATGGCTCGAAGCGCGGGCGGGGATTTTGATGGCCGCGTTTGATCGTGCCCAGCCACATGCCTGTATGGATGATGCGCAGCCCGCTCCAATCAGGCAGCTGAGCGGGGAGCTGGTATAGATAGGTTCCCCGGAGCATTAACCTATCAGCTTCCACCGCAGGTTTATCCAGACTCAAGCAAAATTCCTGGTAGCACTCCAGCACATCGCGGGGAATCCGGTTGCTCTGGCGCATGCCAGAAGTCTCGGAAGTGTACCCGCCCGTGTGCCTTAAGCGGGCGACAAAGTGTCCTTCCCCCGCTGCCCTATGAGGCCACAATCTGACCGATCGTTGGAGCGTGGAGCGAGCTGGTGCGTCCTGGTCTATCCAGCCCGGCTCGCCGGGTGAGTAACCAGGCTGGAGGGGGATTTCCTCCAGCTCGTACTCCGGATGAGCGGACAAGAAGCGCTCAATAACGGCCTCATTCTCCTGGGGATCAAACGTGCAGGTCGAATAGACCAGCACTCCGCCAGATCGCACCAGCCGGGCAGCGTCTTCCAGTATGGCGGATTGCCTCACTGAGCAGCTCTGCGCCAGCGCGGGGGACCATTCCAGGCGGGCATGCTCGCTCTTGCGGAACATGCCTTCACCCGAGCATGGCGCGTCGATCAGCACCCGGTCGAAGAAACCTTCCATGCGGGCTGCCAGGCGATCGGGTTTCTCGTTGATGATTATGGCGTTGCGCGCTCCCCAGCGCTCCAGGTTCTCTGCCAGCTCCCACACTCGCTGCGGATGGATCTCGTTAGCAACCAGGATCCCCTGGTTTTTCATCAGGGACACAATATGAGTGGATTTTCCTCCTGGGGCGGCAGCCAGATCCAGGATGCGTTCTCCCGGCTGGGGGTCCAGGATTTCTGCCACGGCCATAGCCGAGGGCTCTTGCAGATAGTAGAGTCCGGCGGCATGATAAGGGTGTTTGCCGGGAGAAAATTCAGGATTGTCGCTGGCTGGCAGCGATAGGACAAAGCCCGCTGGACACCAGGCCACCGGTGCGAGGCTGTACGGCAGCAGCCGTAATAAAGAATTTGGCTCGATTTTCAGCGGATTGGCCCGCAGCCCATTTACTGCTGGCTTTCGCAGGCTTTCCGCAAAGGCAGGGTACTCATCTTTGAGCAGCCCCTGCATACGCTGCAGAAACGCCGGGGGATACATTATTCCCTGGCTACCGCTGCGTCGGTGATCTCCAAAGCCTTATCCAGCACCGCGAATCCCTCGCTTAGCTGCTCGGGGGTGATGATCAGCGGAGGAATAATCAGGGCAGTATGCCAGTGGGTGTAAAGGTAAACACCGTGATCCAGCATATATTTGCGGAAAGCCACCATCTCTGGACTGCTACCATTGTAAGGAGCCATTGGCTCTCTGGTCGCCCTGTCGCGCACCAACTCGATCACCCCGAATAGGCCGATCGAGCGTACTTCTCCAACCGAGGGATGCTGCTCGCCTAAATCGGTGAGCAGCTTGTGGAGCACCCGTCCCATTTCGTCAGCGTGCTCGACCAGCCGATCGGCCTGCATGACCTGGATATTGGCGATCGCGGCTGCCAGCGAGATAGGGTGGGCATTGTATGTTAGCCCGCTATGGAAGACGCGTTCCTTAAAGAACTCTGCAATGTGGGGACGCATGCCAACCGCGCCGAGCGGGGCGTAGCCGGAGGTCAGACCCTTCGCCATGGTCATTATGTCGGGCACTACCTCCCAGTGGTCAACGGCAAACCATCTACCAGTGCGTCCAAATCCGCTCATCACCTCATCGCAGATAAGCAGGATGTTGTAGCGGTCGCACAGCGCCCGCACTCCTTGCAGATAGCCCAGCGGCGGGATGATCACCCCATTGGTGCCGGTCACGCTCTCCAGCAGTATGGCTGCTATCCCCTCTGGTCCCTCGTAGGTAATGATCTCTTCCAGATGGTTGAGATAATCCTGGGTGAATTCTGCTTCGGAGATTTCCGGGTTGGTACGGTGAAAGGTGGAGCGGTAGCGGTACGGATCGAGGAAATGCACCACGCTGGGCATTAGGTTCGGCTCCCAGGCCGTACGGCGCGGGTCGCCAGTGGCTGCAATGGCTCCGGCGGTGGCGCCATGATATGAACGGTAGCGGGCCAGTATTTTATGCCTGCCTGTATAAGCCCTGGCCAGCTTGAAGGCATTCTCGTTGGCGTCCGCGCCGCCCAGGGTGAATAAGAAATGATCCAGATCGCTGGGAGTGATCTGCGCCAGCAGGCTGCCCAATGCGGCGCGTGGGCGAGTAGCCATGGATGGGCCGGCAAACGGCAGCTCGCGTGCCTGATCGATAATGGCATTGATCACACGCTCATCGCCGTGCCCGATGTTGACGCACATGATTGTTGAATTGAGATCTAGATAACGCTTATCATCCACATCCCAAAAATAGACCCCCTTAGCGCGCTTGACCGGTATAGGTGCCACCTTGCCCTGCGCGGACCAGGTCCAGAAAGTGTGTTCAAGCGAGAGGGGCAGGATCTGTGAGTCTAAAATTTCAGTCATTTTCACCTCGATGCGGCTGTGAGTGTTGTATGTGAATCGTATCACATTTCAGCGCATGATCCGTATGCTTGACAGCCCATGATACCTTTGATAAAGTAAGCTGATCGGCCATCAGGTTTGTTAGGAATTTATAATCATCTTAAGACGCGCACGGCGCGATCGGATCAAAGTATTGATTATTGAGATCGCCCCAGCAGTGATGGTCTGGTAGTGTACCAGGGATTTGCCCTGAAGATATCTACTATTTATGGAGGCTGTAGTTTTCTATGTACTCGTTCATACTGGCTGTTCATAATATTTTGCGCTGGGTGGTGTTGATTCTCGCCATTCTTGTCGTGGTACGCTCGGTCACCGGTTGGTACGGGAAACGAGAATGGACCGACCGGGATCGTATGCTGGGAATATTCTACACATCCTCAATGGATGTGCAGCTTCTCCTGGGCTTGCTGCTTTATATTTTCCTGAGTCCCCTGACGACCCAGGCTTTCCAGGATTTTGGGACTGCGATGGGAATCGCGGTTCAGCGCTACTTTGCCTTGGAGCATCCTTTCTATATGCTGGTGGCGGTTGTTTTTGCCCACCTGGGGAGCATGCTGTCGAAGAAAGCCTCCGATCCGGTAGTCAAGCATCGCCAGGCAGCCATCTGGTATGGGCTTTCACTGCTCATCATCCTGTTGGGTATGCCCTGGATGCGCCCTATTCTGCCTGGTTTTTAGGGATCTCCTCGTCTTTTGTCAGTCCGAAAGGGCGCTTTCTGCCCACTTGGATTGGGGAGGTATAATCTGAACACGAGTTTGGCATACCTGCCTGTCTTGAAGGACGGGCAGGTGTGATCATTCATCTGGAGAATTTTATGGAAAGCATTGGTCAGTCTGCCAAGCGGATCGATGCCAGGAGCAAAGTGACTGGCGAAGCATTGTACCCTGGGGACTTCAACCTGCCCGGACAGGCATACATGAAAATCCTGTTCGCCAACCGTCCACATGCCATCGTCCGATCAATAGACACCGCGCAAGCTGAGGCACTGCCCGGGGTGATCGCAGTCTTCACCGCCCGGGATGTACCCGTGAATGAGTACGGTCTGGGAACCATGGACCAGCCGGTGCTGTGTGGCCCTGGATCGAGCAAGCCGTATACAGACCGGGTGCGATTCGTGGGTGACCAGGTCGCGCTGGTGATCGCCGAGAGTGAAGCTATCGCCGCACGCGGGCGCGACCTTATCGTTGTGACTTACGAAGACCTGCCCATCGTCACCGAACCTGACCTGGCGATGCAAGATGATGCGCCTCTGTTGCATCCAGATACCGGGTCAAATACCTTCTGTCACTACCGCATCCGCAAAGGGGACGTGGAAGCTGCCTTCGCTCAGGCAGATGTTATCGTGGAAGGGGATTACCACACCCCTGCGCAGGAACATGCTTACCTGCAGCCTGAAGCGGGTGTGGCGTATATCGATGCTGAGGGGCGTGTGACTGTCGTGGTTGCCGGGCAGTGGACGCACGAGGACCAGGAGCAGATCGCCCATGCCTTGGACCTGCCTCTGGATCGGGTGCGCGTCATCTATCCGGCTATTGGCGGGGCGTTTGGCGGGCGAGAGGATATGTCCGTCCAGATTGTCCTGGCATTGGCGGTCGTGCGCCTGCACCAGCGGGGCATCGAACGCCCGGTAAAGATTATCTGGAGCCGGGAAGAGTCGATCATTGGGCACCATAAACGCCATCCTTACCGTATCCAGACTCGCTGGGGAGCGACCAAAGAGGGTAAAGTAATCGCTGCTGAAGTGCGGGTGGTGGCAGATGGCGGTGCCTATGTTTATACCTCCCCCAAGGTGCTGGGCAACGCCACAATAATGTGCACCGGTCCGTACGAGATCCCGAATGTCAGCGTGGATTCTTACGCGGTTTACACCAATAACCTGCCGAACGGCGCCTTCCGCGGTTTTGGCGGGCCGCAGGGTGCTTTCGCAGCCGAGACTCAGATGAATCGTCTTGCGGAAGTGCTTGGTTTGGACCCGGTCGAGCTGCGCCTTCGCAATGTCCTGCGCGAAGGGTCTTTGCTCTCAGTGGGTACGCCGCTGCCTAAAGGTGTGAGCATGCCGGAGGTTGTAGAAGAATGCGCTCGCTCAGCTGGCTGGGAGCTGACCTCAATGGGATGGGAGCAACCGGCAAAAGGGCCGGCTGCAGAATCTGATGCACAACCTGCCCACCTGAGGCGCGGCCTGGGATTTGCCTGCTCTTTCAAGAACGTGGGCTTCTCGTTTGGATACCAGGAGAACAGCTGGGCCACGGTCGAGCTGCACGGAGGTGCACAAATCGAACGCGCTGTGGTATATCATGCCGGTTCCGACGTCGGGCAGGGCGCTCACACGGTTTTTGCTCAGATGGCCTCCACTGCATTAGGTATCCCGCTGGAGAAAATCGAGATGGTGGTTTCTGACACCGCTCGAACTGATAACTCTGGCAGCGCCTCAGCCTCGCGCATGACTTTTATGGCGGGCAACTCGATCAAAGGCGCCTGCGAGCGAGCTTTGGAGAAGTGGCATGCTGAGGAGCGGCCGGCTGTTGCGCGCTACCAGTACCTGGCCCCCAAGACCACTCCATTCGATCCGCAGACCGGTCATTCTATACCGAATATCACCTATGGCTATGTGGCTCAGGCGGTGTCTGTGGAGGTCGATGTGGAGACCGGTCACGTCCGCATCCTGGACATGATCTCAGCGGATGATGTGGGCAAAGCGCTCAATCCGCAGCAGGTGCGTGGGCAGATCGAAGGGGCAGTCGTTCAGGCTGCGGGGTATACAATCCTCGAGAATTTCGTGCAGCAAGGCGGCTATGTTCAAACCCAGCACCTTTCTACCTACCTGATCCCGACCGTCCTGGACGTCCCAGAAAATGTGCAGTCATTGATCCTGGAATATCCGGATCCGATTGGCCCGTGGGGCGCGCGTGGTATGGCTGAAATGCCTTTCTTGCCGTTAGCCCCGGCGGTGATCGCTGCAGTCCATGATGCTATCGGAGTCTGGTTCTACCAATTCCCGCTGACACCGGAACGGGTATTGCGCGGGCTGGGGAAGATCTGAACCGGCGGTAGGTGGATGACTGACCTATCTGCCACAATCCACCTGCTTGGCGATCTGCTGGGCCGGGTGATCTCTGAACAGGAATCCCCCGAGATATTCGAATTAGAGGAGCGCATCCGCCAGAGCGCGAAGGCACGCCGTGCAGGGGACACGCTGGCGGGGCGGGTGCTGGCGAATGAGGTGAGCAGGCTCGATATCCAGTCTGCTCGACCAGTTGCCGCCGCCTTCAGCCTTTACTTTGACCTGGTTAACCTGGCTGAAGAACATTACCGGGTGAGTGTCCTGCGCCAGCTCGAGCGGGAGAATTATCCCGAGCCGGTGCATGACTCGATCGGCGAAGCGATAGCGGTTTTGCAGGCGCGCGGTGTCACCAGCCCACAGATGGCAGAGCTGCTCGAAAATTTACATATCGAGCTGGTGCTGACTGCCCATCCGACCGAGGCCAAGCGGCGCACCATCCTGTCGAAATTGCATCGCATAGCCGAGGTTTTGCACGGATTGAGCAGTCAGGATGCGCTGCCGACGGAGAAAGACGAGCTGAAGCGGGCACTGTATGCCGAGATCACAGCCTTCTGGCTGACCGAGCGCGCCCGCACCATACATCCTGCAGTCACAGATGAAGTGCGCACGGTGCTCTATTTTGTCGACGAGGTCTTCTGGGAGGTGCTGCCGCGCATCTATTCTGACCTGGACCGCGCTCTAGAGCGTTACTATCCTGGCTTGAGCGTTGAACGTCCCTGGATAACCCTGGCATCCTGGGTGGGCGGTGATCGGGATGGGAATCCCAATGTCGTCCATGCAGTCACTGCCGAAACACTGCGTCTGCATCGAGGCCTGGCAGTCCAGAGGCACAGACCCGCAATCCAGGACCTGGCTCGCCGCCTCAGCTTAAATGATCGCTCAGTGCCGCCTCCTGACGAACTGCTCGGTTGGTTGGAAGCGCGCCGCCCTTTTCCTTCACACGTCGCCTACCTGGAACAGCGTTATTCCCACGAACCATATCGCCTGCTGCTCTCTCTGCTGGCGAACGATCTCACCGAAGCGTCAAAAGATGATGTCACCGGCAACCTGTTGGGAAGCCAGGTCAGCGCGCGGGGCTTGACAGTCGATGATTTCTTGCAGCCCCTGGAAATCATCCGCCGGACGATTCCGGCTGCCTTATCCCGGGATCAAGTCCGACTTGTCATTCACCAGCTGCAAATTTTTGGATTGCATGCCGCCCGATTAGATATTCGCGAAGATGCCAGGCGTTTAAATGCCGCCTTGGGCGAGATCTTGCGCGCCCTGGGTATGCACACAGATTTTGAAGGCGCCGATCCCGCTGAGCGAATGGCTCTCCTGTCTCGCTTATGTAGCCAGCCGCCTCCAAATCTGGCAGACCAGGTAGGTGTCACGCCATCTACCGCGGAAACCTGGGCATTGTTCCAGCTGATCGGTCGCGCCTGGCGCATCTATGGGCGTGACTTGTTTGGGCCATTTATCATCTCAATGACCAGCTCCCCAGCTGATGTGCTCAGTGTGCTGTTGCTGGCGCAGTGGTCAGGATGTTCAGATGGCTTACAGATCGTGCCCTTATTCGAGACCATGTCCGACCTGCATGATGCCGGGAAAACGCTGGCAGAGCTTTTCAAGCAAGACGCCTATCACCAGCATCTGGGCTCGTGTGATGGTCAGCAAATGGTGATGATCGGTTATTCGGACAGCAACAAAGATGGCGGCTACCTGGCGGCCAACTGGGCGCTGTACCAGGCGCAGGAGAGCATTGTCCAGGTGTGCCGGGAACATGGGGTGCGGTTGACGTTGTTTCACGGTCGCGGCGGCACTGTGGCGCGCGGGGGTGGACCAGCAAACCGGGCGATTCGCTCCCAGCCATCTGGAACGATCAGCGGGCGCTTCCGGGTGACCGAGCAGGGGGAAGTGATCCACTCGCGTTATGGCAGTAAACCCCTGGCGCACCGCCATGTCGAGCAGATTGTCAATGCTGTGCTGCTGGCGTCCTGCCCCCAAACCGGAGATATGGCCCAAGAAATCCGGCCCGTGTGGAGGGAGATGCTGGATAAAATAGCGGTAGTCTCCCACCGTGTGTACCGCTCTCTGGTATACGAGACCCCCGGATTTTTGCAGTTCTGGCGCCACGCCACGCCGATCGATGAGATCACGCGGCTGCAGATTGGCTCGCGCCCGGTCGCCCGCCAGCAGGGTGGTTCTGAAATGCTCACCATCCGGGCGATTCCCTGGGTTTTCTCCTGGATGCAGAGCCGTTTTAATCTGCCGGGGTGGTTTGGTTTGGGTGCAGGGCTGTCGGCTCTGGCGTCTCACGATCTGATGCAGGAGATGTACGCTTCCTGGTCATTTTTCAAAGCGTTGTTGGATAATGCGGAGATGTCGCTGTTGAAGGCGGATATGGAAATCGCCGGGTTGTATGCCGATCTGGTACCCGATAAACAGCTGGCACACCAGGTCCTCGGGCAGATCGAATCGGAGTATGATAAAACGCGCCGAGTCGTCCTGGCGGTCACAGGACACCAGGAGCTCATGGATGGCGAGCCAGGCATAAAACGCTCTATCCAGCTGCGCAATCCATATGTCGATCCGCTGAACTATATCCAGGTAGCGATGCTGCGCCGCTTGCGCGCACTCGCAAACCCTGATGGTGAAGAAGGCCAGGCTCTGCGCCAGATAATCCTGATCACGATCAATGGCATAGCGTCTGGTTTAAGGAATACAGGATAGATTATGATCATCATAATACGAGGTGGTGGAGATCTGGCCAGCGGAGTGGCGCTGCGGCTGCACCGCGCCGGGCTGCGTATAGTCATTACCGAGCTGCCAGAGCCGCTGGCAGTGCGCCGCACGGTTTCGTTTTCCGAGGCGGTTTACACCGGCGAGACAACGGTTGAAGAGGTCAGCGCCCGCCGGGTGACCGATCCCACTGATACGCTGCGCATCCTGCAGGTTATGTCGAAGGGGGCCATTCCGGTGCTCCTGGATCCGGACGGTGCGGCAATCCCAGCGCTGCATCCCCATGTGGTCGTTGACGCGCGTATGCTCAAGCGCACCGCTGAGCTGATTAAAACGCCCATCAAGCTGATCATCGGGTTAGGACCGGGCTTTACCGTTGGAGAGAACTGCCATGCCGTGGTGGAGACGAAGCGCGGCCATACCCTGGGGCGTGTCTTATGGCAGGGCTCGGCAGAGCCGGATACAGGCCGGCCGGATGCTGTGGCAGGGCAGGGGGCAGACAGGGTGCTGCGGGCTCCCCAAGATGGCGCCCTTCAAGTGAAACGGGAGATCGGGGAGATTGTCAAGCGCGGTCAGGTCCTGGCCGAGGTGGATGGGGTACCCGTGTTGGCCCCATTCGACGGTGTGCTGCGCGGTATGCTCCGCGAAGGCCTGGTTGTGAAAGAGGGTTCCAAGATCGGTGATGTCGATCCGCGCGGCGATCCGAGCTACTGCCGGCTTGTGTCGGACAAATCGCTGGCGGTTGGCGGCGGTGTGCTGGAGGCGATCCTTTCGCGCATCGAGCTGCGCTCGTATCTATGGACCGGATGATTATTCCTGATCGATGGTTCTCATGATGGATTTGTACAAAGCGCTGCGCATAAAGCGCTCGTCGCGGCTGGCTTTCGTCGGGGCGGGAGGAAAATCCACCGCGATCTTTCAGCTTGCCCGCCTTTGCGACCCGCCAGTCCTGGTAACTGCCAGCACACACATGGCCGACTACCAGACGAGCCTTGCCGATCGCTGGCTGGTCGTGGATGTGCCTGAGGATCTGCCAGCGGCTGAAAATATCGATCCTGAAGTGCTGCTAATTACTGGAGCTTTGTATAGCTCTGGTCGTACACAGGGGCTGCCTCCCGTTGCCCTGCGGCGCCTGAGCGAATTGGCAAGCCTGCTTCACTGCCCGCTTCTCGTGGAAGCAGATGGATCACGCCAGCGACCATTGAAAGCTCCCGCCAGCCACGAGCCTGCCATCCCGGATTTTTGCGACGAGGTGGTGGTGTGCGCGGGTCTATCCGGATTAGGGAGACATCTATCGGAAGATTGGATTCACCGTCCCGGTCGTTTCTCGGAGCTAACAGGTCTGGCTGCCGGCGACGTGGTTGGTGAAGATGACCTGGTTCGGCTGCTGATCCATCCGGAGGGCGGGTTAAAGGGTATTCCAAAAGCTGCCCGCAGGATTGTACTGCTCAATCAGGCAGATAATCCTGAGATGCAGGCTCGGGCAGGCAAGATCGCTCGCAATCTCCTCCAGCAGTATGCTGCGGTCCTGGTCGCCTCTCTGGCGCCTCCAGGCGAGAAAGCCCTTCCCTCCCGAGGTTCGTCGGTAGGCGGGGTGGCGGCAGTGCATGAGCGAACTGCCGGAGTTATCCTGGCGGCTGGAGGCGCTATTCGCTATGGGCAGCCAAAACTATTGCTGCCTTGGAAAGGGGAGGCGATCATCCGCCATGTAACGCGTGCGGCGCGGTTTGCGGGTCTTGATCCGCTGGTGGTAGTTGCTGGCGAGTACAACGCGTACATCCGCTCAGAAGTAGAAGACCTGGGAGCGCTGGTTGTCGAAAACCAAGGTTGGGCAGATGGTCAGAGCACCTCGCTCAAGGCGGGTTTGAGTGCTCTCCCCGATGAGATCGGCGCGGCGGTATTCATGCTCGGTGATCAGCCGCAGATCCCGCCCGGCCTTGTACAGGCGCTGGTTGAAACGCATGCAGCCAGCCTGGCGCCGCTGGTCGCCCCCATGGTGGATGGTCAGCGCGCCAACCCGGTTCTCTTCGACCGGCAGACATTTCCTGCTTTGATGTTGCTCCAGGGAGATACGGGAGGCAGGTCGCTGTTCGCTAAATACCCGGTTGAGTGGGTGCAGTGGCACGATCCTGCCGTGCTTCTGGATGTGGACACACCGCAAGATTACCAGCGTTTGCTTGAATTATGAGTCCTCGGCTCGGTTTCACCATCTGCGAGATTAAGGTAGAATTCAGGTGAATATACCTGCGCACTAATCCGGAGTTGCTGATGTGCTGCCAGATGATGGCGATATGAACAGAGTGCTGCCACTAGAAGAAACAGTCGTTGTCGTTGAAGATGAGCCGGAGACGGCTGAAATGATCGCGGAGATGATCCGTTTGAGTGGTTTTCAGGCAGTTAAGTCTATGGGTGGTAAAACAGCCCTCAGCCTGATCATGAACAGCTCCCCTGCTGCGGTAATTCTGGACATGATGATGCCTGATCTATCCGGTCTGGATGTGCTGCGCCTGATGCGCCGGGATCCCCGGTTGGTGCATATACCCGTAATCGTGGTTTCTGCAAGAAGCCGACCTGAAGATATCAAGGAAGGTCTGGAAGCAGGCGCGACTGCCTATCTGACCAAACCCGTGACATATAAAGACTTGAAAGCAACTGTCCAGAAGGTGTTATCCTGAGACTGGTCCGGTGAGCTGATGTCTGTTCTCCGTGCATTTATCGCAGTCAATATTTCTCCAGAAATTTTTAATAAGCTGGAGGTGATCTCCAGGGACTTGCAGCAGGGATTGAAAGGTGTTCCGGTTCGTTGGGTTCCGGTCAATAATATCCATATCACGCTCAAGTTCTTGGGAGATGTATCGATCTCGAATTTAGATGTATTAAAGAAAATCATCGAGGTGGAATCTGCCAGCCACTTGTCATTTGAGATCAGTGCGGGTGAGCTGGGTGCTTTTCCGTCTGTGAAGCGCCCGCGTGTAATCTGGGTGAGCGTTCAGGCACCGCCTGAGCTGACGGCCTTGCAGCGGGGTATTGACAACGAAACCGCACGCCTGGGATATCCCAAAGAGGATCGTCCTTTCTCTCCGCACCTGACAGTTGGGCGGGTATCACGCAACGCGGGACCGGATGATCTGCGGCGCATCAGTGAAATGCTGAATACATATAAGGTTGGCTTTGTCGGCGCGGCCAGGATCCAGGAAGTACACTTCTACCGCAGTGACCTACATCCCAGTGGCGCTGTATATACTTCCTTATTTTCTTCCAGCCTGGCACAACGCCCACCTGAGTAAATAACGTGAATTCAGGATAAGAAAAGAGAGACGGAGCGATGTGGGGATTTCGGGCGGCTACGCCGCCCGAAACACCCACATCCTTCTCTTATCCCGAACTGAGGTTAAATATATAAACCATTCTGGAGAGGTGACATCTGGACGCATTAGAAATTTCTCGCACGATTATTGACGCACTGGAAGAGAAGAAAGGTGAAGATATCGTTCTATTGGATATCCAGGGGATTGCAGCGTTTGCAGATTACTTCGTCATCTGCTCCGGTACCAGCGACCGGATGCTTCAGGCGCTGGCGGATGCGGCAGTGGAGCGAATTCACAAGGCCTACCAGACCTCAGCGCGAGTGGAAGGCAAACCACAGGATGGCTGGATGCTGGTAGACTGCGGGGATGTCATCCTGCACCTTTTCTCCCCGGACCGGCGTGACTACTATCGCCTGGAAGAGCTGTGGTCGCAAGGTAAAGTGCTGGTGCACCTGCAATAACGAATTGATTAATACATGCAATAAAAAACAGGGTTGCGGCTGCCAGCCTGGCAGCTGCACCCCTGTTTTGGTCAGGCATCGCCTAATCCTAAAGCGTACCTTTATACATGCCTCCATCTACAGACAGCATCACTCCGGTGATGTATCCGGCAGCAGGTGACAGAAGAAAGACAGCCGCATTGGCAAATTCTTCCGGGGTGCCCATGCGCACAAATGGGCTGTCCTGTGACTGCCTGGCAATCTCTTCCTCTACAGTAGTGCCATTCATCTTAGCGCGATATGCCATCAGATCATAGACGCGCTCAGTCTCGGTCCAGGCAGGTAAAATGGAATTGAAACGGATGCCTTCAGAGCCCAATTCGAGCGCCAGGGACTTCGTCAGCCCTACGGTGGCAGCACGAACGCTGTTGGATAGCACCAGGTTGGGTATGGGCTGCTTCACTGAGTAGGATGTGATCGTCAATACGCTGGCAGATGTCGATTGGCGCAGATAGGGCAAAGCCGCCCTGATCAGGCGTACGTGGCTCATTAAATTCAGCTCGACCGCCTGCTGCCAGGTGTCATCGTCGAAGCCCTCAAATTTACCGGAAGGTGGTCCACCGGAGTTGGTGACCAGCAGGTCCAGCCCGCCAAATGCCTGCACGGTTTGCTTCAAGAGCTGTTCCGGCACGACCGGATCAACGACATCGCCTGCCAGACCGATCACCTGGCTCCCACTCTCGACAGAGAGTGTCTGTGCCGCGCGGCTGATCTTCTCCTCGTCCCGGCTATTGATCGCCACCCGGCAGCCCTCTAAAGCCAGGCCGCGAGCTGTGGCATAGCCTAAACCGCGGCTGGCACCAGTAACTAAGGCGCGTTTGCCTTGCAGTTGTAAATCCATAGGGTATCAGATCTCCGATCTATATAAAAAGATGCTCTGATAAGCGTGCGAGCATGGGCACGCCGCGCACCTCTGTCTCGTAGAGAGGGACGATCGAGCGCACCATGCCATCGAACTTTTCCCAGATGTCTTCCATATAACGATCCTGCATGGCTACCCGGTTGTGTACAAACTCAGGCGCGTCCTCTTTGATCTGGGAATGATCGATCAGCATATTGATGACCACCCCTCCAACCGGGATGCCGAATTCGTGGAACCAGCCAATGAACCGCGTGATGACAGCGATCGGCAGCGCCTCCGGCAGTGTGACAAAGAAGAAGGCTGTCAGCGCCGGGTCAGTGAGCAGCTCGCGGGCATGTCCCATCCGATCCCGGAAGGAAACCAGGTACTCCATCAACGGGTCAGCTTCCTTTTTCTTTGTGAACGAAAGCAGCTCCCGCAGGGAGCGCGCTTCCTCACGGCTCTTCATCATCTTGTTGACCCACAATGAGTACACCTGCGACATGCCCAGCAAGCGGCGGGCATTCGCGGTCGGGGCCGTATCAAAGATATACGTATCATATTCTTTCTTCGTCATCAAATCCACCATATTTTCGAACATGGCAGATTCCTCAAAAGCCGGGTTCATGGTCGCTGATTCGACAAATTCTTCCGCCTTGGTAGAAATATCCGCGAACTTCAGGAACCACTGGATTTTCTCGCGGATCTCCTGCTTGGAGCGCTCGATCGTTTCCTTGGTGTCGATCTCGTACGCCCACAGGTTCGTGGCGCCTGTCACGACGGTTGGCTTCCCGTAAACGTCTTGACCCAACAGCCCACTCAGGCTGTGCACGGGATTGGTCGATGCGAGCATAACCCGCTTCCCCTGGTTCGCCAACCAGAGCGCTGTGCTGCCTGCCATGACGGTTTTACCGACCCCGCCTTTGCCTCCGAAGAATAAAAACTGCAACTGGGGATGCTCCTGGATGTATTGGGTCATCGAAGTATCAATCGGGCTCATTATCACACCTCACTCGCCGTACATGATTTTCGCCAGCTTCTCGATCATCGGAAGCCCGGTGACATCGCGTTCCAGCTCGGGGACGTAAGCAGCAACATCCTTACCGAACATCTGCTGGATTTCCGTCATGTATCGTCCCTGCATCTCGATCCGGTTGCGTAAATATGCTGGGATTTCCTGATCCATAAGCTCTTGCGGCACAACCCGGTTAACCACGTACCCGGAGATGGGTACGTCAAACTTGGCAAACAACCCGGCGGCTTTTTGCGTGTCTAGCAGGATCATCTCCTCAGGGATAATCACAAAAAAGAACGCTGTCTTCTCACGGTCGGTTAGAATACGGGAGGAAGCATTGATGCGTGAGCGGATATACTGCAATTCCGTTAAAATCGCGTCTTCTTCTGTCTCCTTCTCGCGTTTCAAACGAGAGACCATTTCTTCGTACTCGCGCATTTCCTCACGCAGCTGGGTGATCTTGTTGATCCACTCGTCATAGACCTTTCCCATGCTCAGGTAATACAGCGCGTGACCCAGGGGAACCAGATCGTAGATGTAATAATCATAATTACCTTCGACGACAATATCGACAACCGCATCAAAGATGGCGCTCTCCTCCATCGCTGGCTCGGCGGATGCCGCCTGGATGTACTGCTCGATCTCGTCTGGCACCTGGTCTAAGCCATACATATCCAGGATCTTCTGGCGGATTTCATTCTGATACTGCTTGATATGCTTGTCGGCGTCGATCTCCTGCGCCCACAGGTTGTCCATGATCTTGACCGCCCCTTTGCCGAAGATATCCATTTGGAAGATATCCGTCAAGCTGGCTTGAGGATCGACCGAGAAGACCAGCACCCGCTTCCCCTGAGATGCCAGCCAATATGCAGTTGCTGCTGAGAAAGTAGTTTTTCCCAGGCCGCCCTTGCCGCCGAACATGATATAGCGGCGCTCAGGATGGGATTCAAAGATTTGTTTGAGGCTCATGGTATCTCCTAGAACATGGCGTCGGAAACATCTTTTTCACGCAGCAAGCGGCGTTTCCAGGTTGATATCTGCGGAACGACATACGGCAGCAAGCGCAGGCTGTAATATGGCGGCAATATGGGTATACCGATCATGTCACCCATGGTGATCAAGATAAACAGGTGCTCCATGCTGGCGCGCGTACGCAGTGCATATCGGCTCATATCGTGCGACGCCATGCCATACATGACCTCTTTCAAATTCTGAAAGAAGCTCTTCTTAGGTGGTTGAAACGCATCTGGGCTCATTATTGCTCCTCTCTATAATCCATCAAGATGGTAATCGTGCTCGTCGCTGAACTCGCGCTCACGGAGTACGCGGCGTTTCCAGGTAGAGATCTGCGGGACGACATAGGGCAGCAAGCGCAGGCTGTAATACGGGGGTATGATGGGTACTCCGATCATGTCGCCTACGGTAGCCAGCATGAACAGGCTTTCTACGCTGGCCCGCATCTCCAGGGCGTGTTCGGCGATCTCCATGCCAAACATGCCGTACAGGAACTCACGCACCGCCTTCCAGCGGTTGGTCTTGGTCTTTTGCGGCAAATCGGATTGGCCTGGCATACTCGAATATATTATACTAGGTCGATGCTCGTAAACCGTCAGATAACTACCCGGTGAGGTACCCTGTGGACACACAAACAATCTTGATCATTGTTGTGACTTTGGTGATGGGCTGGTTTGCTTTCGGTGTGATATACAACATTCGTCATGGTGAAGCGATATTGAAATGGATGAAGGGCGGTCTGCCAATTGTTGGAGAGCGCACCACCTTCCGCTGGTTGGGCAGCTCGGTGGCTGAGCTGGGAATCGCCCATGCAAAGAACCCCATGCGCAGCTTGCAGATCATGCTCGCCCTGGCACCACGGGATGTCCCCTGGATATGGCTGCCGGCGCACCTGCGGGGTCGCCGGGATACGCTTATCTTTCGCGCTCAGCTCAGTGTTGCTCCAAAAATCGATTTTGACCTGGCGGATCCAGCGCTTTGGACAGGGCGCATGGCGATGGAGGATGCCGCCGAGAAAAACTGGGAGGTGCAGGCTTACCAGGAATTGACGCTGGTATCGCCCGCTGTCTATCGAAATCTAGCAGTAGCTGTGCTTCAACAGCTGGAAGCGCCAATGAGAGAACTAGCCACCACCTATCGCCGCTTCAGCCTGCGTAGAGATTCGCCCCACCTGGAGATCCACCTGCCGCCGCCGGATTACAGGCACATAGCGGCTGATCAATACTTCAAGGCGCTGCAAGACCTGGCGCGCTCGGTCACCCAGGTAGAATGATGCTCAGTTCCCCCTCCCCTGCAGGTAGGGGAGGGGGATAAAATTAATCTGCGACGTTTCAGCACTTATCCTGAGTCCCGGTTGCCTGGTCAGTCTCCTACCGGGGCTGGAGCTGGCTTGGCTGCCTCGCCCTTGCTGTATTTCTTGTATGCCTGGTAGCCATCCCAGGCGATGACAACTGCAGTCACAAACAACAACACGGAAATGGCGATCATCGCCCAGGCGCCGGCTTTATTTGCGCCACTGATACCTTCCCGAATGGCAATCGTGACATACAGGTTGTAGGCGTTAACCAGCGTGGCTGCCAGTGTAGTAACGTACATAAACAGCATGGGGTACATGGCATAGCCCGGATTGCGTCCCTTGGATTTAAGCCACACGGTGACGATCAGCAGGCTCAAGGCAGCCATCAGCTGGTTGGATGCTCCAAAGAGCTGCCACAGGTACACCCAGGTGCCGGTCAGCACCAGCGCCATGGTCAGGACCATCGAAGTCACGGTAGACACATGCTGATTCTTTAATACCGGGATGAAGTCGCCTGCCCATTCGGAGAGGGTGACGCGCATGACACGGAAGACCAGCTGGGTGACGGTGAGCACGATGACCATGAATACGCCGAAGCCCAACGCCGTGCCGTACAGCCTGAAGCCATCTCCGAAGAGAACTGTGAACAGGCTGCCAACACCCGCTGCAAACCGGCCTGCGCCGCCGCCCACACCTGCGATAGAGACCGCTGTCAGCGACAGCAGAGCCAGGGTGAACTCTGTAAACATGGCGCCACCACCGACGGGTAAGGCGTCTGTCTCATACTCCAGCTGGCGCGCCGTACCGATCGATCCGATCAGAGCATGCCAGCCCGAGATCGCTCCGCAGGCGATAGTGACGAACAGCATCGGCCAGAGTGGGAACCAGGCTTTCCCTGCGGCCAGCTTGAAGCCCAGATCAGGGAGCTTGCTGGCCTCCAGTGCAAACGCGCCCACCGCAGGTTTGATGAATGGCGCCAGCACTGCCCCGATCGCAGCCAGGCCGATCGTGATCAAAGTAATCCAGAACCCGATGTAGTTCACCGGTTGGGCGAAACGCCAGATTGGCAATGTAGACGCCAGGTAAGCAAAAACCAGCAAGAACAACGCCCAGAAGAGATAAGATGGCAGGGTGTTGATCTCTCCTGTATCGGCGTTGTACAGGGCGGTCGTGGGCCGTACACCATCGGCACCCGGCGCGGGGATGCGCGGATCGGCGTTGGTCGGATCTGTGACAGCCATGACTGCTCTCCCGCCTGTAATGGTATTGATACCGGCATTGAGCTTCACGACCGCTGAGTTGATTGGTCCAGCCCAGGTGATTGCTCCGGTAGGTTGCCCGGCGGCATCCAGTGTTGGAGTAGCACCCCAAACCCCGGCGATCATAGAGAGGACCACCACGCCTACCGCGATCAAGGTGACTACGATGAGATCCATCTTCCATCGGTACAGCATCTGCCCTACCAGCAGACCCATCACGGCTAGCATCACGATGCCGAAGGCCACATCCGGCCGAGCAGCCAGCAGAGCGGCCATAATGCCCATGAATGCGCCAGCTACCAGCAGCAGGTAGAAGAAGATGAATGTAAACAGGATGGAGCGCGTGCGCGGGGCGATCAGGCGATGGCTGATGGCGCTCAGGCTGTTGCCGTCATTGCGCACAGCGACCATGATGGCGCTGTAGTCGCTGGCCCAGCCGATAAAAGAAACGCCGAGCATTAACCATAGCACTGATGGCAGCCAGCCCCAGATGTTAGCCGCAGTGATAACCCCCACGATAGGTCCAGCAGCTGCGATGGATTTGAAGTGATAGCCATAGAGAATATTCTTGCCAGTGGGCATGAAATCTACGCCATCCATGTACATCTTGGCGGGCGTGGCGCGTTTGGCGTCCACCTGGATGATCTGGCGATCAATACGCCGCGCATAGTAGTTATATGCCAGATAAATGGTAAGAGCACCGACGACAACGATCCAGAGTGTATTCATAAACTAAACTCCTTTTCGGGCTTTATCAACAGCTTAAGCCTGTATCTTCACTTGAGATATTCGTGGATGAATTTCCGTACATTAAGCAAAGAGTCAGATACATGCATAATCTTCCCCAATAAAAGCTCCTTTCCTCCGGCCCGAGGATTATGTCTCGGGTAATGGATCCTTCCTTACCAGCCGGGCAATCTCATCGCCAGCTTCTTTCAGCCTGCCACCTGCATATCTTCTACTGCCATCGATGACAACCGCTGGATATTTCCTCACACGATAGCGCAAGGACATCAAGAATCCTTCCACCGATGCTGCATCGATGACCTTGAATGCAACCTGGTCACAATGCTGGCTTAGCAGTTCCCTCACCCAATCTGAAATCATCTGATATTCCCGAATCAAATCATCTGGCAAGCTGGCTCTCACTTGTTCAGCATGGATGTGATTCGTGGATCCCATCTCGCGCCACACCACCTCGCAGTGTGTGCAGTGATAATAGGCCGTTGGCGCATATGCAATTATTTCTACCAGTAATGTCTTTCCCATGCGGTTTTTCAGTAAATGAAAGCGCCACGCGGTAGAGCAAATTCTTGCCGGTGGCGCGAATGATTTAGCAGGATTTCCTGGCCAGTGGTTTCCTTCCGATCAAGACAATTCAACTCCCGGTAGAACAGGTCCAGAGCACGCATTTAAAATGAAAGGCTAGGATTAATGATCAGTTTGAATGGTATAACACTGTAGTTATAGATTCGTTGTGCAAAATCTTATAGAATTTCTAGCTCTTCTCCAATGACATCTACATCTGGCCAATATGTTTCAATCCAGTCCGTTATGCGCTGGAGCACCTTCTGTGTTTGGCCGACATCGTTGCTCACGACTGCACAGGCGATCACCGCATCTTTCCAGGAATCCAGGTGATCCATCTCTGCTACCGAGACGTTGAATTCCCGGTGCAGACGGGCCAGGAGCGGTTTCATGCGGCTGCGTTTCTCCTTCAAGGAGGTACAGCCAGGGATATGAATATCCAGGGTGAGCAGACCGATTGGCATTCTCACCTATCAGTATACAGATTTTTCTATTACAAGGCAACAAATCTGGTTGAACTTTTTGGGGATTTACTGCTTCCCGGTCCACTGGAGATGGGCGTATTTACTCCTGATCAGCTCTTCAGCCAGCCGTAATTCATCACCTGAAAGATCAGATGGCTGTAAATCCAGGTTCAATACCTCGCCAAAGGCGCCCACAAACGCCTGCGCAACGGACTGCCAATCCAGGACGCGCCCCAGGACGCGCTCAAGGGTTGTTGCTCGTTCGAGCAGGCGCGCGGCAGCCTGTCTTTGTCCGCTTTCATCCTCGAAGTATAGGGCGCGTGTGATGCGCGCCAGGTCGCCGTGTATGGGTAAGGAACCGTGCTGGAGCACCCCTTCGCGCCGTCGAGCTTGGGCACTGCCGATCAGCTTCTTGCCTTCCACGGTGATCTCAAAATTAGACGGTACTTCGAAGCAGACCGGTCCTTTTGGGGCGCTGCTTTCCCGACCAGGGGCGAGTGCGTTGGTTTGGGCGGGGACGCCCAGGTGGTGACAGGCCCTCACCAGAGCCTGGGCCAGTACCTGGTAGCTTTCCAGCACACCGCCGGCAAGGCGCGGTTCATCTTGCGGTCCGATTACAGAGTAAGTGAGCTCATCGATGTGGAGGATGGCGCGCCCGCCAGTGGGACGGCGCACAAGCTGCCAGCCATGACCCTGGAGCTGGGACAGATCAACATCCGCGATGGGCTGCGCATAACCTAGAGACAGGCAGGCAGGTTCCCAGGCATACAGGCGCAAGGTCGGCAGCGCCTTGCCGTCTCCGGCTACCAGCAGGATGGCTTCATCGACAGCCATATTCCAGGCCCCATAAGCTGCGGGTGTGACCAGGTATCTCCAGGTGGCGTGTGGAAAGCTCATCATGGATAAGGGTAAGAAATCGGGGTCACCGTCATCGTTGGAGAGACAGTCGCGGTTGGAGGGGTGCCCGTAATCGTCGGCGTTGCCGGTGGGGTGGAGGTCGGCGTGCCGCTCGGGATCGGCGTAAACGTCGGCAGGACTGCTGGTCCTTTCAGCCGCAGCCGCACCATGCTGGTGTACGGGCTCTTCGAATTGTCCCACCAGACCTGCAGGTAGTTTTTAACAGCACTGTGCGCCTGTCCTGCCAGCTCCGCGCTGAGACCCAGCAGGTAGTAGTACCTGTCGCAGCTCCAGGTAGCCACGCAGAGAAGCCCGGGTGACTCCTGGATCTCCAGCAGGCGTTCATAGAGAACTGCAGGATCGCCACCCACGAACAGATCGGCTACGATGGGCTCGAGCGCTTCTTCGTAGCGGTTAGGCCAGAATTGGGGTAATTCCGGGGAGGTAACAAATGGGATCAAACTGCCATCTTCGCGGTTGATCTGGAAGGCCCTTCTCCCCTCCAGGATCAAGATTGGAGGGACATCTTCCTCATTGTAAGGGATAAAATCAGGCACGTCGGCTTCGAGGGTTTCGATGTATAAAGCCTCGACCCCTTCAGGATAAGCTGCCAGCACCCACAGCTCCAGCTTTTCACCGGGCCGGTGCTGGACGGTGAACCAACTTTCTGTACTACCATCCCCATCAAAGTCATAGTAGCCAGTGGCGCGCAGACTTACACCCGCTTCCCTTAATAAGGTCAGGAGGGCTGATGGTGTTTGAGACGATTGTGATTTTACCGTAAGCCCCAGCGCCTGGCGTGAATCGCAGACCGCACTGATTATACATGCCCGATAGAGATCGACAGGAGTCTGGTAGGCAGTTAGGAATTCGCTTGCCGGCTCGATCCAGCGGCTGGAGGCGATGGTTGGCTCCGACACGACCTCCTCAAGGATCGCGATGGCCCCTTCGAAGTCACCATCCAGGGCGTGATACACACCCAAACGATAGCGCCATTCATCGATCTCGTCCAGCGGATAGGCGTTGCCTTCTTCATCGACCTCAGGCGGCCAGTCCGGCAAGACAGTCTCCATGATTTGGATGGCGGTTCGCGCGCCCCATGTCCGAAAGGCGTGCTCCGCTACCGATTTGCAAAATGCAAGCGTGTTCGTGGAAGGCTCGACTCGAAATTCGGGCTCACTGGCTTCGAACAATTCACCATTCCAGGTGTATACGCGGCTGAGATGGACCGGGCAGGCCGGGAAGAGTATGCCGTCAAACTTGAGCCTATCTGTACCTGAGGGGTGTGACAAGACTTCCCATCGGCCGAAATAACCCGTACCTGTGGGAAATGATGACGTCCTGGGGTTAAAAGGCAGCTCTTGCGGAGGCAGCTCCGTGAGATCGAACACGCGGGGTGGGTGCAGCTCCAACACCCCCACAGGACGGACTGGATATACGATCGCCTCCCACGTCCCGTCGCCGGTCAATTCGCCCGCGGTGGCGTTGTATTCCACGGGGTCAATGAAGTTGAAATCGCTGGTCAGAGCCAGAGCCTGATAAGCGCTAGGAGTCTCCAGCAGCAGCAGAATGGCGCTGCCTGCGCCGCCGATGCGCACCAGCCGGCTGCTCAGATAGCCGCTCAGGGGTGGTATATCGGTGATCTCGAATTCAAGGCGCGGCTCTTTATCTCCGAACCACTCTGCTATCTCATCCGGGTCGATAGAACCCTGGTTGAGTGCGGCAACGATCAGATTGGCGTACTTCTGTCCCGCAAGCGGGCTGCTGGTGCGCGCCAGGTTATAAGCCAGTCCCCAGCGCCAGGCATCGGCCTGGGGTGCATCCGGAAAGCGCAGCAAGGCCTCATTCTGCGCCAAAATGGCGTAGGAAAACGCCGCGTAGTAGTTCTCGTCGTTCTCGCCGCGTTCCTGGCGCAGCAAAGTGTTGGGATAATCGTTGATCAGGGCGACGACCCGATCGGCATCTTCTGCGGACCAGGGCAGCAGGCTGTAAATGTTCTCGCCCAAGACCGGGCGGGCTGGAGTCAGGGTAGGTGGACCGATGGGCGTAGGAGTCCCGCTTGGCTGGGGCGTGAGCGAAGGGGTGAGGGTGAACGTCGAAGTGAAAGTTGGTCGGCGCGTGCGGGTTGCTGTAGGGATTTGCGTGATGGTTGGCGTCTGTGTTCGAGTGGGGGTGATCGTAGGCGTGCGGGTGATGGTGGGAGTGGTCGTAGCCGGTGGCGCCAGGACGACCGGATAGGCCGCCAGCAGAACCACCAGGGTCATGATAAAGATCAACATGACCACCAGGCTGGTTAACAAGAAGCGGTTTCGGGCTGCGCTGCTGGGCTGTTCAGACATTACAGGCTGCATCCAGGCCCGCGATAGCCTGAGCTTCCAGTTCTGGTGGGAGGTCCTGCAGAGGCGGGCGAACAGACCAGCGTGGGTAATTGTACCGGTGAGATAACACTGCCTTGATAAAGGGCGGCGCAGGAGGGTACTGATCCATTACTGCCCGGCCCATCTCCAGGGCGCTCTGCGCTCGGGGATCGGAGACGCCTGAACAATGCGCCTCCCAGACCCGGCGCAGGTACGGTGAACAAATGTTAGCCATCGCTGTGATGCAGCCGGAGGCGTTTGAATGCAGCGCCGGACCGAAAACCCTGTCGTGGCCAATCATGATATACAAATCTTCCTGGAAGCGCTGTCCCAGCTGCTCAGCATGCTCCAGACTGCCGGACGAATCCTTCACACCGACAAACCGGTCAGGATGAGCTTCCTTGAGGCGCGCCAGCAGCTCAATGGACAGCGGCACCCCGGTGACGCCCGGGATATGGTAGCCAAACAACGCCCCACCTGCTGGCGTCGAACGCCGGATCACCTGGTCGAACCAGCTGTAAAGGCCATCGTCGGTTACCTTGCGGTAATAATATGGGGGCAGGACTACCACGCCGTCGAAACCCAGCTCGAACGCAGCTTTGGTATTGGCAAACGTCTCCTCCAGGCTGGGGGTGCCTGTGCCGGCCAGGAGGTGGAAGTCCGGAAATTCCTGGCGCACTTGCAGGGCAGCGCGCATCAAAGCAACTCGCTCGTTGTGGGAAAAAGATGGTCCTTCGCCGGTTGTGCCCAGCATCAGCGCCCCGTGACAGCCGCGCCGGGCCAGGAAACCCATGAATTCTGGGACTGCATCCAGATCGATTGCGCCGTCTGATTTGAGAGGGGTGATTGCGGCAGCATACACCCCTTTGAGTTGTCGAGGAGAGGTCATTCGCCAATTATACTGAAGATTTCAGAGGAATACTAACCTCCGCATGTAATCCGCTTGTTAGATAGATTAACATAGATAATATATAAGTTAATTATCTTGACATAAAATAAAGAATATGTTATAGTCTCTAACATACTCCCAGCGAGCAATCCATGCTCGAAGTCCAGATCCGATTGTATTCACCGCCGTTCGATTTCGCCCTTCGCAATTATCATAAGCGCGTTTGCCTGGATCTAATATTGTTTACTCCAGGAGGCATCTCACGTGCCGAATTAGCGCGCCAGATTGGTTTGACACGCTCGGCAATCACCACTATCGTCAACGATATGGTTGAATCGGGACTGGTGCGTGAGGCCGAGGACGGCCCGGTGACGATCGGGCGCCGCCCGGTCTTGCTCGAGATCAATCCCTCGCGAGGCTATCTGGTAGGTGTGGATATCGGAGCCACCCATTTGGGCCTGCTGGTCACCGACTTTGCCAGCCATGTAAAATACGAAATCGAAAAACCGTTCGATATCAGCCTGCCCCCGGCAATGTGTTTGGAGCAGGTAGATCAGCATTTTCGCAACGCCCTTGCAGAGCTGCATCTCTCTCTGGAAGATGTGGTCGGGATCGGCATAGGTGTGCCCGGTCCAGTTGTCCAGGATGAGGGGACGGTCAGCTATCCGCCGATCATGCCAGGTTGGGATCAATATCCAATCCGTAAGAACCTGTTCAATTTATGGCAGCGACCCGTTACTGTGAACAATGATGCAGAGCTCGGCGCTTTGGGAGAATGGGCGCATGGAGCTGGGCGCGGTGAGCGTAATCTGCTATATATTAAAGTTGGCACCGGTATAGGTGCCGGTTTGCTCCTGGATGGTAGAATCTACCGTGGCGCCAGCGGCTCGGCTGGAGAGATCGGGCATATCACGATTATCAGCGATGGTCCCCTGTGCACATGTGGGAACTATGGCTGCCTGGAAGCAGTGGCAGGTGGGTATGCCATCGCCCGTCAGGCGCAGGAGGCTGTTCGATTAGGGCGGCGCACTCAATTAGCTGCCATCGAATCCGTGGAGAGAATAACTGCCAGAGATGTTGCTTCAGCAGCCCGACGGGGTGACCTGGTCGCACAACAAATCATCATGGAGGCTGGCAACCAGCTTGGAATAGCGATCGCCAGCCTGATAAACATGTTCAATCCCGGTATGGTAGTGGTCGGAGGTGGCGTGGCGCAGGTGGGCGATTTGCTTCTACAACCCATCCGCCAGGTCGTCCAACAACGCAGCTTACATTCTGCCGCACAAGTTGTGCGCATAAACACCGCATTACTCGGCCGGCGTTCATCCAGCATGGGTGCGGTCGTGCAAGCACTTAACACCGTGCTGGATCAATTAGTCCAGGATTAGATAAATCCTGAGGAGGAGATTAAGAGTAGTAAGAATAGTCCCGATTAACACGCTTCACCGCATTCAAACAAGGCTACTATCAACGCAGGTTCAACCTAGTAAACCATCTAATATCACTAAGTTAAAGGAGAAGAATTCTCATGTCTAAGAAGTTTTGGTTCATTTTTAGTGTACTTCTGATCGCAGCCATGCTTATGGCTGCATGCGGCCCCACCGCCACCCAGGCGCCTGAAGCAACAGAAGCCCCGGCTGCAACAGAAGCCCCTGCAGCGGCAACTGAAGAACCCGCTCCCAGTGTCCAGGGCACTGTAACACTGTGGCACTCCTTGAAAGAGGGAGAAATCGAGGGTGTCTCAGCTACCACTGCTAGTTTCCAGGAGAAATATCCTGATGTGACATTTGATACACTGTTCATTCCTCACGAGGACTTACGGGGCAAGTATGAGACTGCTGCAGCCACTGGCGAAGGTCCATGCGTTCTGATCGGCTCTGCCGACTGGGGTCCAGCACTCTTCAACGCTGAGCTGGTGGCTGACATTAGCCCGTTAGCCAGCCTGGAATTCCTACAGACCATCAACCCGGCTGCCTTAGCTTCTGTGCGCTACAAGGAAGCCATCGTTGGTTTGCCGTACATTCTGAAGGGTGTGGTGATGTACCGCAACCAATCGATCGTGGCTGAAGCCCCGACCTCCTTCGATGACCTGATTGCCAAGGCCCAGGCAGCCACTGCAGGCGATGTAGTTGGTGCGGACTTGGAGCGTGGTCCATTCTTCGCATTTGCACACCTGACAGCGTTGGGTGGTGGGCTGATGGATGAAGATGGGGACCCGGTTTTCAATAACGAGGCAGGTGCAGAATGGCTGACCCTGCTCGACCGCTTCACCGAGGCGGGACCAGCAGAGTTCAACAACGACAACGATGTCAACCTGTTCAAGACGGGCAATGCGGGCATCATCATCGACGGTACCTGGAACCTGAACGACCTGGGTGCCGCCATCGGCGAAGACAACCTGAAGGTCGATCCCTGGCCGGCGGGCATGTCTGGCTACGTCCAGAACGATAACCTGTACATGAATGCCAATGCCGAGGGCAATGACCAGGCAGCTTGCTGGGCTTATATGGAGTACCTGCTCACCCCCGAGGCCCAGGCGATCCTGGCTGAGAACAACAAGGGCTTCATCCCGTCGGTAGCGGGCGTGGAAGTGCCCGACCGGTTGCGCCAGGAAGCTGTTGCCGCTTTCGAGGCTGGTGTGCCCTTCCCGGTCATCCCAGAGATGGGCGCTTACTGGGGCCCGATGGAAACTGCTATGAAGTCGGTCTTCGAGGAGAAAGGTGAGGCTGACTTCGCGCTGGCCCAGGCAGAGAACTCGGTCAATGCCGCTGTGGCTGAAATCCGAGGCCAGGCAGCTCCCGAACCGGAAGTACTCGGCACCGTAAGGCTGTGGCACTCCTTGAAAGAGGGAGAGATCGAAGGCGTCACAGCTGCAATAGGAGCCTTCCAGCAGAAGTACCCGGGCATTGAATTTGACCTTCTCTTCATTCCTCACGAGGACTTACGGGGCAAGTATGAGACTGCTGCAGCCACTGGCGAAGGTCCATGCGTTCTGATCGGCTCTGCCGACTGGGGTCCAGCACTCTTCAACGCTGAGCTGGTGGCTGACATTAGCCCGTTAGCCAGCCTGGAATTCCTACAGACCATCAACCCGGCTGCCTTAGCTTCTGTGCGCTACAAGGAAGCCATCGTTGGTTTGCCGTACATTCTGAAGGGTGTGGTGATGTACCGCAACCAATCGATCGTGGCTGAAGCCCCGACCTCCTTCGATGACCTGATTGCCAAGGCCCAGGCAGCCACTGCAGGCGATGTAGTTGGTGCGGACTTGGAGCGTGGTCCATTCTTCGCATTTGCACACCTGACAGCGTTGGGTGGTGGGCTGATGGATGAAGATGGGGACCCGGTTTTCAATAACGAGGCAGGTGCAGAATGGCTGACCCTGCTCGACCGCTTCACCGAGGCGGGACCAGCAGAGTTCAACAACGACAACGATGTCAACCTGTTCAAGACGGGCAATGCGGGCATCATCATCGACGGTACCTGGAACCTGAACGACCTGGGTGCCGCCATCGGCGAAGACAACCTGAAGGTCGATCCCTGGCCGGCGGGCATGTCTGGCTACGTCCAGAACGATAACCTGTACATGAATGCCAATGCCGAGGGCAATGACCAGGCAGCTTGCTGGGCTTATATGGAGTACCTGCTCACCCCCGAGGCCCAGGCGATCCTGGCTGAGAACAACAAGGGCTTCATCCCGTCGGTAGCGGGCGTGGAAGTGCCCGACCGGTTGCGCCAGGAAGCTGTTGCCGCTTTCGAGGCTGGTGTGCCCTTCCCGGTCATCCCAGAGATGGGCGCTTACTGGGGCCCGGCGGAAACTGCTATGAAGTCGGTCTTCGAGCAAGGCGCAGACCCGGCTACTGTCCTGGTGGCGGCCGAAGAAGCGGTCAACGCTGCTATCGCCGAGATCCGTGGTCAGTGACCAATCCCGGGTTTTGACATGAAGCTGTAAATGACTTGAGCGCGGGTGGAAGGATTATCCTTCCACCCGCGTTCGTTATATAATATAAGCATCCCCTAACAACTGGTTGCCATCCATCTGTACAACAGAGGAGCATGATTATGGCCCAACAGACCCTATCACCGATTTCCATAGTCGATCCAAACTTAAGAAAAGAGGTGGAACGCAAGAAGCTAGTCAAAACCTCCCGTACTGCCTGGCTGTATATCCTGCCATCCGGTATCTTGATGCTCATCATCTCATTCTGGCCGCAAATTTACCAGGTCGGTATGTCCTTTACCGACTACCGTATTACCAATTTACGGTTTAATCTGTTTCGACCGGAGACTTGGGAGAAATATGCCCCAGCATTCGTTGCGGTGGATAATTATATAAAGGTGATCACCAGCAACCTGGCGATTGAGAATTACGACTTCCTGCGCCTGCTGATCTTCAATATCGTCTGGACATTGAGCAATATCGTCTTCCATGTCTCCCTTGGTGTAATCATTGCTTTAGCCTTAAACAGCAAAAATCTAATCGGTCGCCGGGTGTACCGGGTCTTATTCGTGCTGCCCTGGGCTATCCCTGGCTATATCGCTGTTCAAACCTGGCGCAATATGTATGATCCCCGTTTCGGCGCCATCAACCTGCTGTTCGTCAAGATCAACGAATTCTTAGGCACCAGCTTCCCGACGGATACCCGCTGGCTGGAGATGGCGCACGACTCGGGATTGCTGTACTACCTGCCGGTGGCGTTCTTCTGTGTCTTGTTAGCCAATATCTGGTTGGGCTGGCCTTTCATGATGGTGGTTGCTACCGGCGCACTGCAGGCTATCCCTTCCGAGCTGTATGAAGCCGCTGAGATCGATGGCGCTAGTGGCTGGCAGAAGTTCTGGAGTGTCACTGTGCCCATGATCCGCCCGGCAATGGTCCCGGCAATCATGTTAGGCACGATTTGGACCTTCAACCAGTTCAATGTCATCTACTTTATTTCTGAGGGCGGGCCGTTCGGACGGACTGAGATCCTGGTGACACAGGCTTTTAAGCTGATCTACGAACAAAGACTATACGGCGTGGCTGCTGCATTCAGCATTGTTGTCTTTTTTGTCTTGTTCACCATCACGATGATGAACAACCGCATTACGCGCGCCACGGAGGCTTACAATGCTTAAAAAAAACCGCGACATCCTGCGCCAAATCGGCCTGCAGATTTTCCTGCTGCTGGTACTTGCCAGTGTGCTATTTCCATTTTTATGGATTTTCTCCATGGCGCTTGACCCGCGCAATATCGATAAGCCATTGGAGTTAACCGTTATCCCACCCGGCGCTTCGATGGACTCGTTTCGCCGGGTGCTTTTCGAACCGTGGCAATTGCTTTGCAAGGATCCGAATAAACCCGAGACCTGTATGACCTTCGGCAAGCTGTTGGTGAACAGCCTGGTAGTATCTCTAGGTGTATCCGTATTTGCGGTCGTTTTTGGTGCCTCGGCTGCCTATGCATTCTCGCGTTTTCAATTCATCGGACGCCAGGCGGGCATGTTGGGATTTATCGTGCTGCTGATGCTGCCAGCCAGCGCCACGCTGGCGCCGCTGTATGTGCTGTTAAGCCAAATCCGGATTGGAGGTGAAGCCCTACGGGCGACCCTGCTTGGACTGGCGATTGCCTACGCGGCAGGCACCCTGCCCTTTGCCATCTGGAACCTTAAGGGTTATTTTGATACGGTGCCCAAAGAGCTGGAAGAGGCCGCTGTGATCGATGGCGCCAGTGTAACGCAGACCTTCACTAAGATTATCCTGCCGCTGTCAGTTCCCGCTTTGGCAGTGACGATCCTCTTCAGCTTTATGACGGGTTGGACGGAGTTTATTATGGCCTGGAGCTTCCTGGAAGATCCCGCCCGTTTCACCCTGGCGATGGCTCTGCGCTCGATGGTCGGGCAGTTCTCGACACCCTGGTCAGATTTCTCCGCCATGTCAATCCTGATGAGCGTGCCGATCATCCTGCTGTTCTTCCTCCTGCAGCGCTATCTTGTCTCCGGTTTGACCGTCGGCGGCGTCAAAGGATAGTGTAACTTCATCTATGATGCTGGATAGAATACGGCCCCTCGGTGTATTAGGGGTGGTTTGGCTGCAGGCTGCCATTATACTGTTGGCAGCCTGCGCCCAGGCGTCTCCTACTCCGACACAAACACCAGTTTCAGACATCCGGGTTTCTCCCACCTCTGGTCCAACCTTTACGGCAACCGCAGCGCCTACGGTCGAGCCGGCCCTCACGCCCACGCCGTCCACTACCCTCATTCCCTACGTCTCGCCCGATTGGTTTGAGGATGACATTCTGTACGAGATCTTCGTGCGTTCCTACGCAGATTCCGATGGCAATGGGGTGGGTGATCTGAAAGGCATTACCGGGCGTTTGGATTACATCCAATCCCTGGGCGTCGATACACTGTGGCTGATGCCGGTCTATCCTTCTCCGTCGGATCACGGCTATGATGTGGCGGATTACCTGGATATCAACCCGGATTACGGCTCGATGAAGGATTTTAAGGAGCTGGTGGCTGCTGTCCATGCGCGCGACATGCGTATCATCATCGATTTCGTGCCTTCGCATCTCTCCAATCAAAACCCCCTCTTCCAGAATGCATATCAGAATCCAGATTCAGAGTATAGTGATTGGTTTGTGTGGTTGAACGATGCGCATACCAGCTATGCTGGCTTTGCGGATAATGAGGAGATGCCGCGCTTCAACCACTACAACCCCGATGTGGTCGCCTATCTATCTGACGCTGCCTTGCACTGGTTGGATCTGGATAGAGATGGTGATTACAGCGATGGTGTGGATGGCTTTCGCGTCGATAATATCACCTTCCCACCCCGGGAGTTCCTGGTAGCATTACGCCAGGCGATCAAGCAGGCTAACCCGGACGCCTTGCTGCTGGGCGAAGCCTGGGTGCATAATCCCTCGGACCTGAGCCAGTTCTTCCCCGATCAATTCGATGCCCTGTTCGATTTCCCGCTCTACGAGCTGATGCAGGGAAGCCAGGACACCAACGGGGATGGAATGTTGGCAGGCAAGGGGCTCCCGATCTTGATCACCAGCCTGTTCGAGGCTGAAGCGCAGCGCTTCCCGGCTGAGGCCATCCCATTGCGTTTTCTAAGCAACCATGATACCAACCGCATTGCCAATGAGCTGGGGGCCGACCCTGCTCGCCAGCGACTGGCAGCATCGCTGCTTGCCAGCTTGCCCGGACCGGTGATGCTGTACTACGGCGAAGAGATCGGTATGCCCGGACAAAAGGGGGGGGCGCCTTACTATGACAATTACCGCCGCGAGCCAATGGACTGGTATACCCAGGAGGATGGGCCGGATCAAACCTCCTGGTTCATGCAGCCCGATCGTTGGAACAAACCCGCAGATGGTATCTCAGTCGAAGAGCAGGAGAACCAGCCTGATTCGCTGCTCAATTATTACCGCACTGTTCTTGAAATCCGGC
>CAZGIX010000007.1:0-55850 GCA_964525785.1 uncultured Anaerolineaceae bacterium | reverse complement strand
CTCGGCTGCCGCTCAAGCGGCTGTAGTGCCAGATGACCCAGCAGTACAAAACGGTGGTTATGGGCAGGGGGGGAACAACGCTCAGGGTAACCAGGCCAGCCAGGCTACCCAGTCTCGTCAGACCCGCCAGGACCCCGCTGCGGTTCACCAGCTCCCGGCACCCGGCGAGCTCAGCCAGGAGGAAGCGGATGCCCTTCTTTATATGCGCGAAGAAGAAAAACTGGCGCGGGATGTTTATACGGCCCTGTACTCGATCTGGAAAATACCGGTCTTCCAGAACATCGCTGCCAGCGAGCAGGCTCATATGGATTCGGTGAAAGGTCTCCTGGATGTGTATGATCTGCAGGATTCTGCCCAGGCAGAGGCGGGTGTCTTCACAAACCCCGATCTGCAGGCGCTGTACGATGACCTGGTTGCCCGCGGGAGCCAAACTCAGGCTGAAGCGCTCAAGGTTGGAGGCGCAATCGAGGAGATCGATATCCTGGATCTGCAAACCCGCCTGGCCCAGACCGATAATGCCGATATCCAGCGCGTATTCGACAACCTTCTGCGAGGATCTTACAACCATCTACGAGCCTTCACCAAGACCCTCTCGGCTCAAACCGGGGAGACCTACTCACCCCAGTACATGGATGCTGAAGCGTACAACGCCGCGATCGGCGGATCAGCACAGGGCGGTAATGGCTATGGCCAGCAGGGCGGTCAGAGCGGTCAGGGGTATCGTGGAGGCCAGGGAGGTCAGGGCGGTAAAGGCCAGGGCGGCGGAAGACCATAAATAATAAACCCACCCGGAGATCGATCAGGCGGCAGGTGTTTGCCGCCTGATTTTATTTAATCTGGGTTCCATAAATAGTGGCATTCATCTGCTAAAAGACTGAGACCAATCACTCACCGATTTGATTTTCTCGGGGTAAAATACTTAATATACAAATTTGCTCAGCAAATCTTTGAAATCAAAGTCTGAACCAAAATCTAACAAGTTTGCGCAGTTGGGGGAAACATTCGCCAACTGCGTAAGCTCACCATCTATTTCTTTCCAGCGCGACGCCTGGCGATAGGAAAGCCAGGTGTCGCCGACACATCTCACAGGAGTGTATGATGACGGAAGATCTAAAACGCACTGCACTAAATGCCTGGCATGCTGCCAATGGGGGGCGAATGGTGCCCTTTGCGGGCTGGGAAATGCCCGTGCAGTACCCAACCGGCCCGTTGGCAGAGCACCATGCCACCCGGCAGGTTGCCGGTCTGTTCGACATCGACCACATGGGGCAGGTCGAGGTGCGCGGTCCGCAAGCCGCCGAGTTTGTCAACCGCATGGTCAGCTATGATGTGAATAAAATGAAGCTGCTTGATGCCCACTACGCCTTCTTATGCTACGCAGATGGCGGCTGTGTGGACGATCTGTTCGTCTACAAGCTGCCGGATGCACCTACGGGTGCACAGGCGGGTGGAAACCGGGAGTACTACTTCCTGGTGATCAATGCCTCCAACCGGGATAAGGATGTCGCCTGGATCCAGGCTCATGCCAGAAAATTCGATGTCACCGTAAAAGACATCTCCGATGAAACCTATATGCTGGCGTTCCAGGGACCCAAAGCGCCTGAGATCATGGATCGCCTGACGAAAGCCGATCTAACCCAGGTGGCGCGCTTCACTGCCGTCCAGGATGAGATCTTCGGGGGCGTGCCCGTGCTGCTGGGGCGCACCGGTTATACCGGCGAAGATGGGTTCGAGCTGTTCTTCCCTGCCGAGTCGGCTCAGAAAGTGTGGGAAGGCATTTTAGCTGCCGGCGAGGCGGAGGGTGTGAAACCCATCGGCCTGGCAGCGCGTGACAGCCTGCGCTTCGAAGCCTGCATGCCGCTGTACGGTCACGAGATCGATGCCGATACCACCCCGGTGGAGGCAGGTTTGAACTTCGCTCTCAGCCTGGATAAGAAGTTCATCGGGCGGGATGCCCTACTGAAGCAGAAGCTGGAGAAACCTGCGCGTAGCCTGGTAGGCTTCGAGCTGGTGGAGCGCGGCGTGGCGCGTGAGCACTATGAGGTCAGCGTGGGCGGGAAAGTGGTCGGTAAGGTGACCAGCGGGATGTACGCCCCGGCGCTGAATAAATACCTGGGCATGGCATATGTGCCGCGCGAGCTTGCCGCTAAAGACACCGAGATCGATGTGCTGATCCGCGGCAAGGCGGTCAAAGCCCAGGTGGTCAAGAAGCCCTTCTACATCCCTGCCTACCGGCGCTGAACCGGTATCTATTTTCTACTTTCCACTCTCTATTCTCGAATCAATCACACACAACGAAGGAGATTTGTCATGATCATCGATCCACAGGCACGCTATACCGAAACCCACGAGTGGGTGCGCAAAGAAGGCGACCAGTATGTCTATGGGATTACCCATCATGCCCAGGATGCACTCTCGGATATCGTGTATATCGAACTGCCCGCCCCAGGGGATACGTTCTCCAAAGGCGATACGATCGGCACGGTCGAGTCGGTGAAAGCCGCCTCCGACCTGTACCTCCCTATGGGTGGGGAGATTACGGAGGTGAACGAGGCCCTCACCACCACCCCAGAAGTGATCAATTCCGATCCCTATGGCGCGGGCTGGATGGTGAAGTTTAAGGCCACCAATCCCGGCGACTGGGATAGCTTGCTGACGCCTGAAGCGTACGAACAGCTTCCTGGAGAGTGAGCCATGCCTTATCTGCCCAACACCGACGCCAACCGGGAGAAGATGCTGGCGAAGATCGGTGCCTCTTCGATTGAAGAGCTGTTCAAGGATGTCCCGGCAGCCTATCGCTTCCCTGAGCTGAAGCTGCCCAAAGCCGTCTCCGAGATGGAAGTGCTCAACGAGCTGTACGGCCTGGCGCTGAAAAACAGCTCCACGGGCTGCTTCGCCACCTTCCTGGGCGCCGGGGCATATAATCATTTTGTGCCCAGCGCCATCCCTTACCTGGTCAGCCGGGGGGAATTCCTGACCGCTTATACTCCCTACCAGCCGGAAGTCAGCCAGGGGACGCTGCAGGCCATGTTTGAATATCAGAGCATGGTGGCTGCGCTGACCGGTATGGATGTGGTCAACGCCAGCCATTATGACGGCGCTACCTCGATGGCTGAAGCTGCCATCATGGCGGTGAACGTCTCCAACGGCAAGCGCCGCAAGATCGTCGTGGCGCCATCGGTCCACCCCCAGTACCGCCAGACTCTGCGCACTTACTTGCCCGGACAGCAGGTGGTCATCACTGGCGATGAGAACCTGGACGCCAGTCTGGATGACCTGAAGGCCATGCTGCATAGTGATACTGCCTGCCTGGTGGTCCAGAACCCCACCTTCTTCGGCGAGCTGCTGGATGTGAACGGTCTGGCAGACGCCGTGCATGCCGCCGGAGGGCTGCTGGTGGTGGTCGCGGTGCCGGTGATCAGTTTGGGGCTGCTCATCCCCCCCGGTGAGTACGGCGCCGATATTGTTGTCGCCGAGGGCCAGCCGCTGGGAGCAGGTCTCAACTTTGGGGGTCCGTACTTGGGCATCTTTGCCGCCCGCGAGCAGTTTGTGCGCAAGATGCCGGGTCGCTTGATCGGCGAGACAACCGACACTGAAGGGCGGCGCGGCTACGTGCTCACCTTGAGCACCCGCGAGCAGCACATCCGCCGGGAAAAAGCCACCAGCAATATCTGCACCAACCAGGGGCTGATCGCTCTGACAGCCGCCATGTACCTGGCCTATATGGGCAAATCCGGGCTGCGCGCCGTGGCGGAGCAGTGCTATCAGAAGGCGCACTTTGCCGCGGCCGAGATCGACAAGCTCAACGGCTACCAGGTGGTCACACGCGGCGCATTCTTCAATGAATTTGTCGTCCAGTGCCCCAAGCCCGTAGCGGAGGTCAATGAAGCCCTGCTCAAGAAAGGCATTTTGGGCGGCTATGACCTGGAACAAGATTATCCCAATGCCCGAAACCAGATGCTGGTGTGTGTCACCGAGATGAACACCCGCAAGCAGATCGACATGCTGGTGGAAGCGCTGAGATCGATATAGGAGTCGGTACAATGTGGCTGCGACCTGAACCATTAATCTTTGAAATCTCCTCTCCAGGGCGGAAGGCCTATACTCTGCCCGAGCTGGATGTCCCGGCGAGCGAATACCCAGCCGGATACGTCCGGGATGAAGTAAAGCTGCCCGAGGTGAGTGAGCTGGAGTTTGTGCGCCATTACACGCACCTGAGCCAGAAAAACTATTCGATCGACACCGTTTTCTACCCGCTGGGTTCCTGCACGATGAAATACAATCCCAAGGTGAACGAGAAGGCCGCCGCGATCGAGGGGCTTGCCCAGGTGCATCCGCTGCAGCCGCCTGCCACTGTGCAGGGCAGCCTGGAGCTGATGTACAACCTGCAAGAAGCCCTCAAAGAGATCGCCGGCTTTGCAGGGATCACCCTGCAGCCTGCCGCTGGCGCGCATGGCGAGTTTACCGGGGTGCTGATCATGCGCGCCTACCATGCCAGCCGTGAGGATACCAAACGTACCCGGGTGCTCATCCCCGATTCGGCTCACGGCACCAACCCGGCTACCAGCGCCATGAGCGGTTTTAGCGTGGTGCAGATACCCTCCGACAGCCGCGGCAACGTGGACCTGGAAGCCCTCAGAGCTCAGTGTGACGATACCGTCGTTGGGCTGATGCTGACCAACCCGAACACCCTGGGTCTGTTCGAGGAGCATGTGCTCGAGGTGTGTGAGATCATCCACGCCTGCGGCGGCTTGATGTACGGCGACGGCGCCAACCTGAATGCCCTGCTTGGGATTGCCCGTCCGGGGGACCTGGGTTTTGACGTGATGCACTTCAACCTGCACAAGACCTTCACCACCCCGCATGGCGGCGGCGGTCCCGGCAGCGGTCCGGTGGGCGTGAGCGCACACCTGATGCCCTTCCTGCCTGGTCCTGTAGTGGTCAAGCAAGGCGATCAGTATACGTTCGAGAAGCCAGAAAAATCGATCGGTCGCCTGAAGGCATTCTACGGCAACTACGGCATGTTTATCCGTGCCTACACCTACATTCGTATGATGGGACCGGACGGTCTGCGAGCTGTCTCGGAGGATGCGGTGCTCAACGCTAACTACCTCAAAGCGCTGGTCTCGCCTCACTTCGCGCTGGCCGTGGAGCGCACCTGTATGCACGAGTTTGTGGTGCACGGGGATATCCCCGGCACGGATATCCGCGCCCTGGATGTAGCCAAGCGCCTGATCGACTATGGGCAGCACCCGCCGACGAACTACTTCCCGCTCATCGTCCACGATGCGCTGATGATCGAGCCGACCGAGACAGAGAGCCAGGAAGCCTTGGAAGCGTTTGCTGAGGCGCTGGAAAAGATCGCCGCAGAGGCGCGCTCCAATCCGGAGCTGCTGCACACCGCTCCGCACACCACACCTGTGTCCCGCCTGGACGAGGTGAAAGCCGCGCGCAATCCGGTTCTATGTTATAAAGGGTGATAGCTATGATTGGTCGAGAGCAAGCCGAAAGATCCAGGCTTCTCTCGACCAATCCCATTCTTTTGTTTTGCCCGATATCAATGGAGGTAATTGGTATGAGTGTACAAGACTCGACGACAAGTCTTTCAGACCTGGCGCCCTGGGAGGCTATGCCCGACCCGCGCCATTTCTTGCGCGATCATGATCCCGAGCTGTACGCAGCCATCGAGGCGGAGCGCCGCCGTCAGCACGACGGTCTGGAGCTGATCGCCTCAGAGAATTATGTCAGCCCGGCGGTCCTGGCAGCGATGGGGTCTGTCCTCACAAACAAGTATGCCGAAGGCTACCCTGGGCACCGCTACTACGGCGGCTGCCAGTACGTGGATATAGCGGAAAACCTGGCGATCGAGCGGGCCAAGCAGCTCTTTGGCGCCGACCATGCCAACGTCCAGTCGCATTCCGGTGCGCAGGCCAATGCCGCTGCCTATCTGGCTTTGATCAAAACCGGCGACACGGTGCTGGCTCTCAAGCTGGACCATGGCGGGCATCTGACGCACGGCGCAGCGTTCAATTTCAGCGGTAAGCAGTACAACTTTATCCATTATGGCGTCCATCCCGATACGGAGCGCATTGACTACGATCGCATGGCTGAGCTGGCTCTCGAGCACCAGCCCAAGCTGATCGTGGCGGGTGCCAGCGCCTACCCGCGCTGGTTTGATTTCCCGCGCCTGCGCCAGATCGCCGATTCGGTCGGCGCGGCTCTCATGATGGATATGGCCCATATCGCCGGTCTGGTCGCTGCGGGGCTGCACCCCAGCCCTGTGCCGTACTGTGATGTGGTCACGTCTACCACGCACAAGACCCTGCGCGGCCCGCGCGGAGGCTTGATCCTCTCCACAGCCGACTTTGCCAAACGTATCGACAGCGCCGTTTTCCCCGGCACACAGGGCGGGCCCCTGATGCACGTCATCGCCGCCAAAGCTGCGGCTTTCGGCGAGGCGCTGAAACCCGAGTTCAAAGCCTACAGCCAGCGGATTCTCGATAATGCCCAGGCGTTGGCTGTCGGGCTGCAAGAAGAGGGCTTCCGGCTGGTCAGCGGCGGCACCGATAACCACCTGATGTTGGTTGACCTGCGCTCCGCAAATATCAGCGGCAAAGATGCCGAGACGATCCTGGACAGCGCTGGCATCCACACCAATAAGAACATGATCCCCTATGATCCGGAGAAGCCGACCGTGAGCAGCGGCGTCCGTCTTGGCTCCCCGGCGGTCACCACACGCGGCATGGGCGCGGCTGAGATGCGCCAGATAGCCGCCTGGATTTCGCAGATCCTGCACAATCCGGGCGACCTGGACCTGCATGCTCGCGTCCACAGCCAGGTGAGCCAGCTGTGTGCGCACTTCCCGGTCCCGGCATGACATTTCCTGGCCAGGTGATGAGTATGGATATTCACCCTTCCGACAGGACCCTTACCCCCGATTTGCGTATTCTGCCGGTTGGATTATTGGTAGAGCACGAATATAACGATTCACAGCGCACCGAACCCTTAGCCCAGCGGCTCGAAGCTGAAGGCGTGCTCAAAAATCCGCCGGTAGTGACGCCGTTGGGTGAAGATGACCCCCGTTTCGTCGTGCTGGATGGGGCTAACCGCATCACAGCCCTGAACAGCCTGAACTATCCCCATATCCTGGTGCAGATTGTGCCCTACCAACCGCCCCAGGTCACCCTGACAACCTGGCACCACGTAATCGATGGGATGGACCCCAAGAGCCTGACAGCTGAGCTGACCAACCTGGAAGGAGTGGACCTGGTCCTCACCGACCGGATGCGGGCGCGGGCAGGTCTGGCCCGGCGCGAGTACTTGATGTACGTGATCCGCTATGACGAGGAGGTCTTCGCTGCCCGCCCGGCGGTATCGCACAGAGCGGTGCACGAGCGCAACCGGGTGCTGAATGCCCTGGTAGATACGTATAAAGAGCGCTCTACCCTGCACCGCGTGATGACCGAAGACCTGACCGATGTCAAAGGGCTTTACCCGGGCATGGCGGGGTTGGTGATCTTCCCTCAATATGACCCATCCGAAGTCTTGGAGCTTGCCAGGGATGGGGAGCTGCTTCCGGCAGGTCTGACGCGCCATCTAATCCACGGCCGCGCGTTGCGCATCAACTATCCCTTGAGCGAGCTTAAATCTGCAGATGCGCTGGAAGGTAAAAATGCCCGCTTGAAGACATGGCTGATGAACAAGCTCTCGACCAAAGAAGTCCGTTTCTACGGCGAGACCACCTATCTGTTCGATGAATAGCAGGGATGTGGATGGTTATTTACAGGCAGCCAGGTATTGCAGAGAATAACATGAAGCGAGTGCACAATTTTAACGCCGGGCCAGGTATCCTGCCCTTACCGGTTCTGGAGCAGGCTCAGTCTGAGCTGCTGGACTTTCGCGGCGCGGGTATGTCGATTTTGGAGATGAGCCATCGCTCCAGTATCTTCGAGGGCGTAATGCAGGAAACCGAGCAGGACCTGCGTGATCTGCTGGGTCTTCCGGCGGGGTACAAAGTGCTCTTCCTACAAGGCGGCGCCAGCCTGCAGTTCGGCATGCTGCCCATGAACCTGCGTCCCCCCGGGAGATCGGCGGATTACATTGTCAATGGCGCCTGGGGCCGAGCGGCGGTGAAAGACGCCCAGAAGCTGGGAGACGCGCGCCTGGCGGGGAGCAGCGAGAGCACCAACTTCGACCGGGTGCCGCCACAGCTGGACCTGGACCCGGCTGCGGCATACCTGCACTTCACCTCGAACGAGACCATCCACGGGGTGCAGTGGATGGACGCGCCGCAGCCTCCCCAGGGCGTGCCGCTGGCCTGCGATATGTCCTCGGACTTCCTCAGCCGCCCGCTGGATGTGGACAAATACGCCCTGATCTACGCCGGCGCACAGAAGAACGCCGGCCCGGCAGGCGTGACGGTGGTCATAATCCGTGAAGATCTGTTGGAGCGTGTGCCGTCCGGACTGCCCGTCATGCTGGATTATCGCCTGCAGGTCGCGGCAGGCTCGATGCACAACACCCCGCCGTGTTTTTCGATCTACATGGTCGGGCTGGTATTAAAATGGCTCAAAGCGGAGGGGGGACTGCCAGCCATAGCCCGGCGCAACCAGGAGAAGGCCGGTTTGATCTATAGAGCCATCGATGCCAGCGGCGGTTTCTACCGTGGGCATGCCCAGGTAAACGATCGCTCACTGATGAATGTGACCTTCCGCCTGCCGGGCGAAGAGCTTGAGAAGGCCTTTGCCAAACAGGCCGAAGCCGAGGGGCTGGTGGGTCTGAAAGGCCACCGCTCGGTCGGCGGTTTGCGGGCTTCGCTTTACAATGCGCTGCCGCTCGAGTCTGCGCTTGCCCTGGCGCAGTTCATGTCCGAGTTTCAGCGCGTGAACGGCTAGGTATAGCATGGCTGGGTACAGAATCCTTGTCTCTGACGGGCTGAGTGAAGAGGGGTTGGCGCGTTTGCGTTCCATCGGGGAAGTGACTGCTGATCCCAAGATTGCACCGCTCGATCTTATAGCGGCCCTGCCAGCTTACGATGCTCTGGTGGTGCGCTCACGCACCAAAGTTACCGCCTCGGTATTGGAGGCTGGGAAGCGGTTGAAAGTGGTGGGGCGCGCCGGTGTAGGTGTGGATAACATTGACGTGCCTGCTGCACAGCAGCGCGGTATCACCGTGGTCAACAGCCCGCTAGCAGCCACAGCCGCGGTTGCAGAACACACCCTGGCTCTGATGCTGGCGCTGGCGCGCGGCATCCCGGCTGCCGATAGGTCTATGAAGGCAGATCGCTGGGAGAAGAGCAGCTTCATGGGCAGCGAGCTGCTGGGCAAGACCCTGGGGCTGCTAGGGATCGGTAGAATCGGTGCATATGTTGCCAATCTGGGGCGCGCCTTCGGCATGCAGGTGCTGGCTTACGATCCTTATTTAACGGATGATCGTATTCGTCAGCTCCAGGCGGAGCCAGTTGGTTTTGAAGATCTGCTGCGCCGCGGCGATTACATCTCGCTGCACCTGCCCCTCACCGGGGGTACCCGTGGGCTGCTGGGCGCGCAGCAGTTTGCCCTCATGAAAGCCGGCACCCGCCTGGTCTGCACGGCACGCGGTGGCGTAGTCGACGAAGATGCCCTGCGCGCCGCCGTGGACTCCGGAATGCTGGCAGGCGCAGCCCTGGATGTATTCACTTACGAACCGCCGCCTCCGGGGAGCATTGCAGCTCATCCGAAGGTCATCGCCAGCCCGCATATCGGCGCGCAGACGAAAGAGGCCCAGGCGCGCGCCGCAGTCGATATTTCTGAAGAGGTGATCGCCGTTCTGGAAGGAAGAGAGCCGCGCTGGAAGGTAACCAGCGCTGAATAACTATCTATCAATTTCTGCAGGAATCAGGTTTATAATTTTACAGGCTGTTTTCCGGGCGGCAGAAGGATGGCTGAGTCCATATTCTGCCTTCCGTAATTTGCTCTCAGTCATCCTTTTTTAGATTCAGGAAGAGGCTCCCATGCTCAATTTAACCGAAGAATTATTCGTGCTGTCGATCCATGAAGATAAGGGGACTGTTATCGCCTCCGCGGCGCACAACCTTCAGTTTGGCCTGGGGGGCGCCATCCTGGCGGAGCTTGCCCTGCTGGGGAAGGTTGGCGTGCGGGAGAACCACCGCCTTACAGTGCTCGAGCCTGCCGCCACCGGAGATGTGATCCTGGACAACGCGCTCCAGATCATCCAGGCCTCGGAGAAGGAGCGCAAGGTTGGCTATTGGATCGATGAATTGAGCCAGAAACCGGAGAAGTTCCGCAAACGCCTGACCGAGCAGCTTCAGGCAAAGGGCGTGATCGCTCAAGATGAGGAACGCATCGCCTGGGTCATCCCATTTTCTCCCCATCCTGAGTTGAACGCCTCTGCCAAGTATTGGATCAAGAATCGTCTGCGCTCCATCATCCTGGCTGGCGCCGAAGCATCGTTGAGCGAGATCACGCTGCTCAGCCTGGTGATGGCATGCGGTTTTATCGATCTGGTATTTGTCAGGGACGAGCGCAAGATTGCCATCCGGCGCATCCACGAAATGGTCGTTGCCGAAGCACTTAAGAATCCGGTTGCCCAGACGATTGAGGAAATCGAAGCTGCTATCGCAGCGGTTGTCGAAGAGGATTAGCGCCTTAATGCTCCTGGAGGTTTTGAAACCGCCAGGCAGCCAGCCCGAAAAACAGCACCGCGTACCCGGCTAAAGCCGCCGCGGGCAGCAGCACTGACTCGATCCCAAGACCGCGCGTGGTGATATTCTTAAATCCATCCATGGCCCAGGCTATCGGAGAAAGGTGACCGATCGTCCGGAAAGTCTCACCAGTGACTTCCAGCGGCACCCACGCGCCGCCCAACCCAGCCAGTAAGAACATCGGCACCAGTGAGAAGACAATCGCCTGCTCGTCGCTTTTAGCCACCACGCCAATGAACAATCCCAGGGCGGCGATGCATAAAGCCGCGGTAAAGGCGACCAGCAAGACCGCCAGCGGTTCACTCAGGTAGTTCAGCTTCAAGAAAATTTGCCCGAAAGCCAGCAGTACCAGGAACTGGCTGAAGATGAGCGTGAAGATCGCCAGGTAATGTCCGATCAGGATATGCGATCGGGCGGAGGCTGTGGTGAGCAGGCGCTGCAGTGTGCGCGACTTGCGCTCGCTGACGATGACCTGCGCTGAGACCAGCAGCCCGGCGATGGCGAACTGCAGCATCATTCCGGGCGCGGTGTGCGCCAGGGCTTCGTTGCTGTCATCTTGCTGCTCGATTGCCGAGCTGGTCCGGTCGACAACCGATATGGGCGGGTCTTGCCAGGCGATGAGCACTTCCTTGAGGGTGTGGTCATAGGGCGTCCTTTCGGGAGCCACATCTTCCAGGATGATCGCCGTGCGAACAGCACTTTCCAGGTGTATGTATGCAGTCAGCAGCTCGCTTTGGATGCTTGTACCTACTGAGGAGCCTGTATCGGCGATCAATATCACCTTTGGGGGGTGACCGTACAAAAGGCCGTGACCATATCCAGACGGGACGATAATTGCTGCCGCCAGATCTCCATCGCCGACCTCGGTCTGCAGGTCCTCCGCTGATAGGCTGCTGCGGTCTACCAGGCGGATGATCTTTGAATCGTCGAGCAGATCGTACAGCTCCTGGCTGAGGTCGCTGCCGTCCTGGTCCTGAAATCCGACCGGCAGGCGCGGGTCTCCTCCGCTGCTGAACCCTCCGAAGGCATAGCCGAATAAAAACGTGAAGACGACTGGCATGACCAGGAAGAATAGATAGGTACTGCGGTCGCGCGACATCTGAAGCAGGTCATTGGCAGCAATATCGATAATATGTCTCATGGTAATCCCTCATGCATAGCGCCGGTTGAAACGCCAGACACCGATGACGAAAAAAGCTGCGCTCCACCCCAGCATGACCAGGAAGTTAATGGATAGCTCAGGGAGCGGCGAGCTGTTCATCGACATCATCAGCCCGCGCACTGCCCATCCCTGCGGCACCAGCAGTGAGACGGTGTCGCCGAGCCTGGCGGCTGTTGGACTGTTCATGGCGAAGATGCTGATCATGCCGATCATTCCGGAAAGGGTCAGCACGCCGCCGAAGATTACGCTGCCCTGTTTGCTGTCCCGGAGCATAGAGTTTATGAAGATGCCAAAGGAGGCGGCTGAAAATACTACGCCGGCTGCCATAAGGGCTACAGCAGCGGGCTGTCCCCATTCGATGCGGAATAGCAGGTGCGCCGCGGTCAGCAGCACCGCGATCTGTATTGCCACCGTCAAGAAGACGGACAAGAACTTGCCCCCCAAGATGGTGGATTGGGGCGTAGGCGTGGTGAACAGGCGCGGCAGCGTGCGTTCCTCCTCTTCTCTCAGGATGCTCTCGGCGGTGGCGGTGCCTGTGTAAAAGGCGAAGAAGATCATCATCCCACCCATAATGGGTCCAAGCATGCGCGCCAGCGGGTCGTCCTCCTGTTGAGATTGGACCGGCGAACGTACTTCGAGCAGCGCCTGCGATAGATCTTCGGTCTGGGTCTCTGAAGTGTCTAGAAATCGTTCGATTACTTCACCGATGAGGGCGTATTGGCTGGTATCCATTTGGTCCAGGGCTACATCCACGGCGATCTTTATACCGGAGATGCGGTCCATAAACTGGTTCATGATGGATTTAACGATGCTCGGTCCAATGGTCAACGTGGGGTCTTGGTAGTACTCCACGCTTGCCTTACCATACTGGTCGGCGAATTGGCGGGAGAAGTCAGGCGGGATAATGATAGCGACGTGTGCCTGCTGGCTGTCGACGGTCAGGCGGGCGGAAGCTGCGTCGGGTGCCAGTGAGACTTCCAACAGGCTCGCCAGGTCTTCGCTGCGCAGTACCTCCACGATCAGCTCGCCCAACGTGTCGGCCTTGATGCCGCCGGGGATGTTTTCTGCCCCGGCTTGCATGCTGGGACCGCCTTCGTCCAGGTCGGCAATCACGACTTTTACTGCCGGGATGCTGAAACCACCATCGCCGGCGATATTGCCGAACATGAAGTAAAACATGCCCGTCACCAGCAGCGGCACCACGAACATGAACACCAGGCCGATGGTGCTGCGGTAGGAGCGGAGCAGATCTTTGATCGCGATGTCTAAAAGTTTCATGGCAGATGCCTAATCGGTGCCCACTTCAATCACGCAGGGCGCGGCCCGTCAGGTGCAGGAACACGGCTTCCAGGTTGGGCTCCTGGATATCGATAGAAGTAATACGCACCTGCTGAGTATTGGCGGTCTCGAACAAAGGCGGCAAGCGCAGGTTGCTGTCGTCCACCAGCACCGTCAGCGTTCCGTCCTGGGATGAGATGTGCTGCACGCCGGGGATAGCTCTCCAGGCCTCCAGCAAACTATCGCTCTCAGCGCTCGTGGTCAGGTCTATGCGGTGCATCTCGCCGACGATCTTGACCAGCTCGGCGTGGGTGCCGCATGCCATGAGCTTGCCGTGATCCATGATGGCGATGTGATCCGAGAGCTCCTGGGCTTCCTCCATGTAGTGGGTGGTGTACAGCACGGTCATGCCCTGGTTTTTCAAGGCCACCACGCTGTCCAGGATGTTGCGCCGCGATTGGGGGTCGATGCCCACGGTCGGCTCATCCATATAGATCACCTTCGGTTTGTGCAGCAGTGCCACGCCAATATTGACCCGGCGCTTCATACCGCCTGAGAATTTGCTCACCCGTCCATTAGCCCGGTCGGTCAGGCCGATAATCTCCAGCACCTCGCTGACCCGCTGTTTCAGAGCTACTCCGCGCAAGTTGTACATCTTGCCCCAGAAGGTCAGGTTCTCGCGGGCAGATAGATCTTCGTACAAGGCGATCTCCTGCGGCACTATTCCCAGTACCGCTTTGACTCCCATCGGGTCGCTGCGGATGGATTTGCCCATCACCAGAGCATCGCCCTGGTCGGGGCGCAGCAGGGTCGCAAGCATCGAGATGGTGGTGGTCTTGCCTGCTCCGTTAGGGCCCAACAGGCTGAAAATCTCGCCCTGGCGAATTTCGAAGCTGACACCCTGGACGGCTTTCACTTCCCCAAAGGTTTTATGAAGATCACGAACCTCGATAGCGTTCATATTTTCCCTTTATTTTCGATCCAGGGCGCTCAACGCCAGGCAGAACAATCCGATCCCCAGCAGCAAGATCTGCGCATTAGGCTGGGCTGTACCCAGTACGCCTAGCACCACGACTGCCACTCCCATTGCCACTGCCACGGCCCGCAGAACCACATCCACCAAATTACCGATCGCTTTTGCGTTCATAATCGCCTCCAATTCAGCTGGTTCAGGAGTTATGAATTTCGGGGGTAATCGGGTGTGAGACACCTCCATCTACCTTCCGAATGCATAAGTCCTGTGGTTTATTTACTTACAGCAAGATTATAGGGGTTTTATTGCTGGCTGTCATCGGTCTACCAGACAGTTCTTCCCTGTCCGTTCGGACAATGTACGCCAGGACAATTGCAAATCGTTCAGAGTCGGATAAAATCATTATATGAAAAAATATGCCAGATTAGTTTACGAGAGCAGCGAGTCGGAGCGGCCGTTTTTTCTATTTCTAACTCTTATCCTGGCGGGAATGTATTTCTGGGTTGTGTTCACCACACCGACTTTACGGAAGCCAGGTGCGCTGATCCTGTTCACGCTGCTGATGATCCTGCATATTGGCCTGCACTGGCTGGCGCCGCTGCTGGAGAGAAGAATTGGCTTGATCCCAGCCTATATCATCGGCCAGGGGCTGCTGGCATTTGTAATCACCTATCTCTCCGGCAATGTAGGAATGATCTTTGGTACCTACCTGGCGCTGATCGGCGAGGCCTTTGGCATCATCAGGATGTCATCGTGGGGACGGGTGGCGATTGGCGGGTATCTGCTGCTCTCGCTCATCAACTATGGCTTGCTCGTTGGATGGGAGAATATCTGGTGGTGGGCGGTCGGTGTCCTGCCATCGACACTTTTCATCGCCATTTATGTGACATTATACAGCCGCCAATCGGAAGCACGCGCGCGTGCTCAGGCGCTCTCGGAAGACCTGGAGGCTGCCAACCGGCAGCTTTCTGAATATGCTGCCCAGGTGGAAGATCTGACCATCGTCAGCGAGCGCCAGCGCATGGCGCGCGAGCTGCACGATACGCTCTCTCAGGGTCTGGCTGGAGTGATCCTGCAGCTGGAAGCTGTCGATGCGCACCTGGCCAATAATCAAACTGAGTGGGCGCAAGTGATCGTCAAGCAGACCATGCAGCGAGCCCGTGCTACATTGAGTGAAGCTCGCCGGGCATTGGGTGACCTGCGCTATGGGCAGACGACGCCGGTCAATATGGAGGACATGATCCGCCAGGAAAGCGATCATTTCACTCAGGCAACCGGGATCCCCTGCGATGTCGTCATAAACTTGCCCGCTGACTTGCTAATAGAGCAGCCCGACACAATACGCCGCGCGGTCGCTGAAGGCTTGACCAATGTCGGTCGCCACGCCCAGGCCAGCCGTGCCAGTGTGCGCCTGGAACGGGATGGTAGCGCTCTGTTGGTAAAGATCTATGACAACGGCCGGGGTTTCGATCCCCGGGCTGTCCCGCCGGGCCATTATGGCCTGCTGGGCATGCATGAGCGCGCTCGCCTGGCTGGCGGATCGTTGGACATTCAAAGCGCTCCCGGCGCGGGCACGACCGTGCTGCTGCGCTTGCCAGTCAGCCAGGAATTTGATCCATCAGAGGGAACAAGCGATGTCAGAGACGATCCGGGTATTGGTCGCTGATGATCATATGATCGTGCGTGAGGGGCTGCGGCTGATCCTGGAAACCGAGGCCGGTATCGAATTGGTGGGAGAAGCTGCCGATGGGGCGCAGGCTGTGGCGCTTGTTGCTGAGCTGAAGCCTGACGTTGTGCTGATGGATCTGCGCATGCCGGTCATGGATGGGATTGCCGCAATCGAGCGCATACACCAGGAACAGCCGGATGTGGCGGTGGTCATCCTGACCACCTATAATGAGGATGACTTGATGGTGAGCGGCTTGCGCGCCGGCGCCCGGGGTTACTTGCTCAAAGACGCCTCCCGCGCCACCCTGTTTGCAGCCATCCGGGCTGCGGCGCATGGTGAGACGCTGCTCAGCCCCGAGATTCTTGACCGCTTGCTCACCAGGATGGGCGCCGGGCAGGAGCGCCTGCCCACCGGCGGAAAAGTAGAATTGACCGAGCGCGAGCAAGAGGTGCTGGAGGCCGTCTCCCGCGGAGAACGCAGTAAAGAGATCGCCTACCGACTGGGAATCAGCGAGCGTACGATTAAAGCCCATCTCTCGAGTATATACAATAAGCTGGGAGTAGATTCGCGCGCCGCCGCCATTGCCGTCGCGGCCAGAAAAGGGTTGTTGAGCGAGGGCAGCATAAGCGGGGACCCATAACTGCCTGCGCCTGTCCATTTGAGAGACAGGCGCAGGGTATAGATTACATCTAAATTGACTGCAGCAGGGGGAATCCGGATCTCAGCGCGAACAGCTGCCGATATAGTCTCCATGCCCCAGGTGAGCGGGCAATGCCGAGCTGGAAACCGTTATGGTGTTGCCGCCTTTTTTCTTGTCGGGTTTATGGCAGATGGTTACCTTGTCCCCGATGACCGGCGGCTCGAAATCGTACTCGGGGATTACGATGACGATGATTTGGATGATCGTAAAGTTGCCCTCAGCATCGAAGCAAATCTGGATGATGATGACGCTGTTGGGAACCAGGTCGCCATCGATCTTCACGTCCTCACCCAGGATGAGCACGGGCCAGCCAAGCAGTTGTAAGCGATCGCCCTGCAGGCTGATGACTGTGGCAGTCAGGTTCATGCAGCCAGGTATACCGATGAACACATCCAGGGAGGTGATGCGCAGCACCTGCCAGGTCCCATCGGGAAGTAAGGCGATCTCCACCCGCACCAGCATGCCAGGGGTGATCTCCCCTACGATAATAGTCTCTGGGGTGACGTTGAGGGGAATTCCGTTGACCACCCACGGATCGACGCTGATGACCGTGCCGATAATGACGATCAGGGGATTGGGCAGCTCTCGAATGCCTGCAATCTGGTAAGCTACCCAGGTGCCGTCCGGCTGGATGACACCTTCGACGCGTACTAGGTCGCCGACCTTCAGACCCGGTTCGATCTCGGTCCACTGGCGCGTCTCGAGGTTGATCCCGGCCACACGCCAGGGATCGATGCTGTCCACATGTCCGCTGATCTCGAAAGCCCGTTCTCCTTCCGCGGCGGGCTGGATGTGATGTGCCAGCCAGGTGCCGTCTGGCAAGATGCGGCCTCTTACCTGCACAACATTCCCGGGTTCGATATTGCCCTCGATGACCGTGTCTTCATCGATCTTGATGGTCACATGGGAAATCACCCACGTGCTGCTCCCGATGGCATCCACCACGCCGGTAAACTCAAACGGCAGACCGGCTTCATCGTCCAGGGAGAGAATTCGATCCGCTTGTAGGGAACCGCTTTCAAGGATCGTCCCTTCGACGCGTACCAGGTCGCCCTTCGTGATGCCGGGATCGATCTGCGTGGTGGTTGTGATCGCCACACTCTGCCCGGCGATTGTCCAGATGGTTTCTCCCTTCTCCTGCACTTCACCGGTCAGGCTGAAGTGGTTGGCAGGCGAGCTGCGTAGCAGGTAGATCAGGTCTGCAACGCGAGTGTCATCCGCCAGCAAGCGCCCTTCGACGTGCACCAGGTCGCCGATCTGAGGATTCCCGATGATCAGCGTGTGCTCATGGATGGTGAAAGCCTGTCCAGCGATGACCCAGGTTTCGCCGATACGGGAGACTGCCCCTTCGCCCGATATCCGCATTGCCGGTTCGGAAGGCGCCTCGCCGGCTGAGACCAGGGCAGCCTGCCCGGACTCAACCGTGACCCTGCTGTTCTGCCCGCTGACAGCTAATGCACCCTGTTCGACGCTGAACAGGGTGGCTTTGTCAGGTGTAACCAGCACCTGGAAGCGAGTGCCCAACGCTTCCGCGCTGCCGTTTGGAGCCCGGACTTCATACCGGGAATGGCTGCCGGAGGCTGAGGCGACATCGTGCTCGCTCTCGCCGGAACTTTGAAACAGGATGATCACACGCTCCTGGCTGCCAACATCCAGCTCGTCGATCGCCAGTTCGGTTTCCGGTCCCAGAGTTACCCGGCTGCCATCGGAAAAGGCGATCGCAGCCGCGGAGAGAGGGCCGGTGCGGAGGTTCTGCCCGGCGGAAAGGGAGAGCTCGCTGGATGCAGATATCCAGCTTCCCGTTCCGTCCTGAACCTCGACCAGTCCATTTCCGGGCTGCAGCACAGCCATCTGTGATTGTGTTTTGGAGGCGGGGGAGGCCACCTCAACGGGTAGCTGTACATCCTGGCTCGAGCTGCTGGTCCTTTGGGTGATCCACAGGAAGGCGCCTGTGCCTAGACAAGACACAACAGCACAGGACAGCAGGCCTACCGCTCCCAAGATAACCAGTAACACCGCCCAGGGGAACTTCCGCGGCTTGGGTGATTCCATATTTACCTCCATTTGGCTTACCTAATTCTAAACGATTATCTCAATAAATTGTTACGTTAAGGTTTCTTAATGAATTTCTTGTTGTATTTTGCGGTCGCAACCCCAAACCCCTCTTTGTGAAAGCCTGGCCTTAAGTACAGGGTCGATCCTACCAAAGCAGGACATGCAGGATCATCCGGAATGGAGAGACCGATTTCGCCAGATCGCACGATGGAATCGCAGCGCATCTGCGCTATCCTATGGGCAGGTTAGATGATAAAGAAAGGATACGTGTGAGATGAAAACCAAAACCAAAACCAAATTCCTCATGATATTAGCCGCTTTGGCAATGACATTCAGTTTGATCGGTGCAGCCGTCCAGCCCGCTTCAGCCGCAGCCGAATCGCTGACCTGCACCCAGTGGCACACAGTTCAGCGGGGCGAGTACCTGGTGAAGATCGCCCGCATGTACGACACAACCTGGCGGGAGCTGGCCGAGCTTAACGGACTGACCAATCCCAGCCGCATTTACCCCGGTCAGAAACTGTGCGTCTCGGGAACCAGCACTGGCAGCCCTGCTACGCCCCCATCCAGCAGCGGTCAGGTGCGGGTTTATGCTCTGAGCGTGCGTGAAGACGAGTACGCCACATTGCGCGGTCGAGGCCTGGCAGCCAACAGTACCTACACCGTCTATTTCAGCCGTTATGGCAACAGCAGCGGCTCCCCCCTGCGGGTTGGCACAGCCACCACCGATAAGAACGGCGCATTTACCCGCACATTCAGCATCCCCTCCGCGCTGGTGGATGTAGCCCGCATCGGTGTAAGTCTGTACAACAGCGGTGGTGACAGCGCCACGAACTGGTTCATCAACGCCACCGCCGACGAGCTTACCGGCGGCATCGGAGCGCCAGCTTTCAGCTTCCGTGTACTGCAGGTGGTCGAGGACGAGGAAGTTGAGCTGCGCACCAGCAACATGCCCGCCGACGTGCCCTTCAACGTGCTGATGGGTAAGGCCGGCAGCAAGGGCGTAGACGGCATCCTGGTCGGCACTCTGCGGGACGGCGATGGTGTCATCAAAGGCACCTTCGATATCCCCGATGAGCTGCAAGGACGCTCCCGCATCGATATCCGCATGGAGAACTCAGCCACCGGCATCTTCTACTACAATACGATCGATAACGAGGATTATTGATAGGTGTGTCCAGATTGGTGAACAGAGAGTAGTTAGTTGGTAGGTCTGGAGCCCTGCAAAGAAGCAGGGCTCCAGTTTATTAAGCTGGATATTTTGTTTCAAATTCGCGGGTGTAAAATGTATGTGAAAGTAAACGGGGTGTTTTGCGGCGGCGCAGCCGCCGCAAAACACCCCTGCACCTAATTATTGAGACAGTTTCTAGTCAAGTATAAGTGGATGATGGCAGGAGGTAAGCCATGTTAAGAAAAATGCTGTTGGTATGTGCGCTGCTGGCGCTGGTGCTGGCAGCGGTCGATGTGGGGCTGGGGGTGGCAGCCGATTGTAAAAACCCTGCGGCGTTGAAGATCGGGCGCATGGGGTTCCGCTCCGAGAATCCAGAATTTGCCTGCCAGGTGCGGGTGCGGGCGCTCAAGCCAGATGTCGCTCCGGCGGCAAAGGGCAAGCTGGCCGCCCATTCGGTGCTGAGCCTGCGCACATACCTGGACCGGGGTGCCAGAGATGTGTTTGACCAGCCTGTTTACGTGTATTTCGACCTGAATGCCAGGGACGCTTCAGCATGGGCGAACGACAGGCTGGAAGTGGTCTTTTATGATGCTGGCAGCCAGCGCTGGGAGGTGATGCCCAGCGCCCGGCTGAGCGGAGGCAGTACGGGCAGGCTGCGCGTGGGCAGCACGGTGACCCAATTTGGGCTGTGTGGCCTGGCCAAGCTAAAGGGGAAGTAAAAATGTCCATTCCAACCCCTTTCTATCCACGCCAACAGGCGCTGTGTGAGAGCCACGAATGGCGCGACTGGTCGGGTTATCTGGCGGCTGCGCTTTACGATCTGCTGCACGACCGGGAATACTACGCCATGCGCAGCGCCGCGGCGCTGATCGATGTCTCGCCGCTTTATAAATACGATGTCCGTGGTCCGGACGCCGTGCGGCTGGTCGACCGGATCATCAGCCGGGATGCCGCCCAATGCGCGGTGGGGCAGGTGCTCTACACCCCATGGTGCGACGACGATGGCAAAGTGATCGACGACGGCACAGTGGCGCGCCTGGGTCCGGAGCGCTTCCGCATCACCTCTGCTGAGCCAAACCTGGCCTGGTTCCAGGACTGCGCCTACGGCATGCAGGTGGACATCGAGGACGTCTCATCCGGGCTGGCCGCGCTGGCGCTGCAAGGACCGAACTCGCGCGCCATTTTGCGCCGTGCCCTGAGCGACATCGATCTGGAGGCACTGAAGTACTATCGCCTCTCCCCGGCGCGGCTGGGAAAGATTCAGCTGGATGTCAGCCGCACCGGCTACACCGGCGACCTCGGCTACGAGCTGTGGGTTCACCCGCAGGTCGCGCTGGAGGTGTGGGATGCCCTCATGCACGCCGGGGAAGGCTATGGGATTGTCCCGGCGGGGATGGTGGCGTTGGATGTGGCGCGCATCGAGGCCGGGCTGGTGATGATTCAGGTGGACTACATCTCCAGCCGTAAGTCGTTGATCGAAGACCAGAAATCGTCTCCATTCGAGCTGGGTATGGGCTGGGCGGTCGATTTGAATAAGGTAGAGTTCATTGGATGCAGGGCATTGGCAGCCGAGAAGAGGCGTGGGTCCAGGTGGCTGCTGGCAGGCGTGGAGCTGGACTGGAACTCGTTGGAGGCGGTGTACGGCAAGTTTGACCTTACCCCACGCCTGGCTGGACGGGCTTCACGCTCGGCGGTGCCGGTCTACAAAGACGGGCGCCAGATCGGGCAGATGACCAGCCACACCTTCGCTCCAGCACTAAAGAAGTATGTCGGCATCGCTTCCATTGAGGGGGCGTATGCCCAGGTTGGCGACCCGGTCAATGTCGAGGTGACCGTAGAATACACCCGCCAGAGTGCCAATGCCCGGCTGGTCAAGCTGCCATTCTACAACCCCGCCAGAAAGAGAGCCTAGCCATGCCCCCAGAATATGATGCCATTGTGATCGGTGCAGGCCACAACGGGCTGGTCAACGCCGCCTACCTGGCGCGCGCTGGGAAGAGAGTGCTGGTGCTGGAGCGGCGTCCGGTATTGGGCGGCGCCAGTGTGACCGAGGAGATCTTCCCAGGCTACAAGTTCACCGTGTTCTCGTACGTGGTCAGCCTTTTTCGCCCCGAGATCATCCGTGACCTGGACTTGACCCGCCACGGGCTGATGATCCTGCCTCTCGAGAGCACACTTACCCCTTTGCCAGATGGGCGCTACCTGTACCGCGGTGCGGACCACTACCAGACCTATCGAGAGGTGTCCAAGTTCTCTCCCAGGGACGCGGATGCCTATGAGGATTACAGCAACGCCATGTATTTCATGGCCAAAGCGGTCAAATACATCCTGGGCGTAATCCCCTCGGACCCCACCAGCCTAAATCCGAGCGATCTGGGTGGGCTGCTGGAGATGGCCAGGCACTTCCTCAAACTGGATAACGAGCAGTTCTATACCCTGGTGCGGCTGATGACGATGAGCTCGGCGGATTTCCTGGGACGCTGGTTCGAGTCCGAGCCGCTGCTGGGCACGCTTTCAGCCAGCGGCATTATTGGCACCTTCCTGGGACCGCGCTCGCCCGGCACAGCCTATGTCCTGTTGCACCATTACATGGGCGAGATCGATGGCGTGTTCCGCGCCTGGGGCTTTGCCAAGGGCGGCACAGGCGGGATCGCAGCCGCCATTGCCAGCGCCGCGAGCTCGTTGGGCGTTGAGATCCGTACCCAGGCGCCAGTCGGGCAGGTGATCGTCAAGGATGGCAAAGCAACCGGGGTAGCGCTGGAGAACGGCGAGGAGATCCACGCCAAAGTGGTCGTCTCCAGCCTGGACCCACAGCAGACTTTCCTCAAGCTGGTCGATCCACGCCAGCTTCCGGATGAGATTGTCTCAAGCGTGAAGAGATATGTTTACCGCGGCTCTTCTGGCAAAGTCAACCTGGCGCTGGACGGCGTCCCCAAGCTGACTTGCCTGCCTGGCCGCGGAGCGCACCTGCGCGGGGCGATCTCGATCAGCCCCAGCATCGATTATATCGAAAAGGCCTATGATCAGGCCAAGTATGGCGAATTCTCACGCCGCCCCTATATCGACATGATCCTCCCGTCGATGATCGATCCCGATATGGCCCCTCCTGGCAAACACGTCATGTCCTGTTTCGTGCAGTACGCCCCTTACGAGCTGAAAGAAGGCAGCTGGGATGAGAAGCGGGAGGCCTTTGGCGATGCGGTGGTGGACACGCTCAGCGAGTACATCCCCAATCTGGGGGATATCATCGTCGGGCGCCAGGTGCTTACCCCGCTGGATATCGAGCGCACCACCGGGTTATCCCAGGGCAACATTTTCCAGGGCGAGCTGAGCCTGTCGCAGCTGTTCTTCCTGCGCCCGGCGCCGGGGCTGGCGAAATACCGTACGCCGCTGCGCAGCTACTACCAGTGCGGCTCGAGCACCCATCCGGGCGGCGGCATCACCGGCGCGCCTGGCAGGCTGGCGGCATTGGAAATCCTCAAGGACTGGTGAGATGGCGGACACTACCCCAGCAAGCAATGCATACGATATCGTCATTGTCGGCGCCGGGCATAACGGGCTGACGGCAGCTGCCTATCTGGCGAAAGCCAGTCTGAAAGTCCTGGTCCTGGAGCGGCGCGAGATGGTTGGTGGGACGGCTTCTACTGAGGAGGTCTTTCCCGGCTTCCAGGTGGATACCGGCGCAACAGACGCAGGGCTTTTCATGCCCCCAATCGCCGAGGATCTGAAGCTAGAGAGCCACGGGCTGCGCTGGATCGAGCCGCCGGCGCTGGTTTTCGCCCCACAGCCAGATGGCAGGGCGCTGACTCTGTGGCGCGATCCCGAGCGCTCTGTGCATGAAATCGCTCGTTTCTCTCAAAATGATGCCCGGCGCTACCCTGAGTTCTTGCGCATGGTGGCGCGTTTTGCCGGGGTGCTGGGCGGCATGCTGGCACTCACGCCGCCAGCATTGCCAGAGCTTCGCACGAGCGAGCTTCTGCCCTGGCTGCGCACTGCCCTGAAGGTGAAATTCCTGGGGGACAGCGATATGATGGACTTCCTGCGCATCCTGCCCATGCCGTTGGATGATCTGCTGGGGGAGTGGTTCGAAGACGAAGCGGTAAAAGCTGCCATCGGGGCGGGCGGAGTGACGGGCAGCTTCCTGGGCCCGAAGGCCTCCGGCACGGCGCTGATGCTGCTCTACCAGGCGATCAGAGCAGGCGGCACCGGCGCCCGCGCCAGCCGCTTTGTTCAGGGCGGCATGGGGAAGCTGGCGGGAGCATTGGCAGAAGCCGCCAGGCAGCAGGGGGCGCAGGTTCGCACCCGCACAGAGGTGAGGCGGATCATATTGGAAGAAGGGCGGGTGGTTGGCGTCGAGCTGGCGAGCGGTGAGTTGATCCGCTCGCGTGCGGTGGTCTCCAGCGCCGACCCGCGCCATACATTCTTCGACTTGGTTGGTGCGCCGCACCTGGAAGTACGCACCGTGCGGGAGGTGAAGAATTTACGGCTGCGCGCCTCCCTGGCGCGCCTCAACTTGGCGGTGGATCGCCTTCCCGAGTTCCCTGGGGCAGCCCAGGATGGTTTTCTCCACCACCTGGGTGGGCACACCCTGATTGCACCCAGCCTGGACTATATCGAAAGGGCTTACGACCAGGCCAAGTATGGGGGTTATTCACAGCAGCCGATGCTGGATATCACTATTCCAACGCTGCATGACGCCTCCCTGGCGCCGCACGGAGCGCATATCCTGTGCATCAATGCCTATTATGCGCCTTACCACCTGGCAGGTGGGGATTGGGATTCCCAGCGCCAGGTGCTGCAGGAAGCAGTCATCGAAACCCTGAGCGCTTACGATCCGGGTTTGCGCTCCAGCATCATCCACAGCCAGATGCTGACCCCGCTCGACCTGGAGCGCCAGTTCGGTCTGACGGGCGGTGATATCTATCACGGGCAGATGGGCCTGGATCAGCTCCTGATCTCACGCCCCATCCCCGGCTCGGCTCGCTACCGTACGCCGCTGGAGAACCTGTACCTGTGCGGAGCGGGCTCTCACCCTGGCGGCGGCGTGACCGGCGCCCCGGGTTTCAACGCTGCCAGGGAGATTTTGAAAGATCTCGGCTAAGATCTGTCTTTAATAAATGCTTCCCCCTTCGCCTGCAGCTCATCGTGGTCAGGGGGAGCCTGCAGATCGGCCAGCAGGTGGCGCGTATATTGGCGCAGCACATCCATCGCCTGCGGGCGACCTTCATCCACCCATTTCTCCATCGAGTAGCGCGGGAAGATCGGGCTGGTATAGTAGGCCGTTTTGTAGTTCTCCATCGTGGTGGGGGAGGTGAGGAAATGCCCGCCAGGGCCTTCGGCCTGGATCTCATCCAGGCAGGCAGCCGCCTCGTCGATCTGGAACCCTTTGGCATAGTCCAGCACCTGGTGGATGATCTCGTGCACGTATACCGCGTTGGTGGGAGAGAAGGCCTTGGAGGTCAGTGTGTCGCCCACAAATGGCGACAGCCCGCCTTTGGTCAGGCAAAAGGTCATGTGGTTCATCCAGTACATCTCGGCCGAGAGCAGGTCTGGTCCCCAGCCATTGCCGCTCCCTGAGGTCCCGGCATGGGGCAGGTTGTAGTAAGCCATCATCTCAGCGCAAGCCAGGTTGACCAGCATGCTCTGCGAGTCGTAGAAGTTGACCATGGTCTTCATATCGAAGTAGGCCGGCAGCATGCCGGCGATGACCGGTGTTCCTTCTTTCATGATCTGGCTGGCAGTGATCCCGGCCAGAAGCTCTGCCAGCAAGGTCGCCAGGGTGCCCGCGGGTGTGATGGGGGTGGACATGCCGGTCATGCCGTAGTTCGAGTAGATGAACGGGATGCCCCTTTCGATTGCCGCCTGCATCTTGTAGAGCGTGCCGTCGTTCATCACCAGCGGGGAGACCGGGTTGAAGTAGGGCACAATGAAAGGCTTGCCTGCCAGGTCACCGTGCAGGCGTTCCAGCATGTCCAGCACGTCCGGGAACTTGAACTCATCCGAGATCAGCAGCACCAGCGGCTTGACCGTGTTGGCAACCATGTCCAGGGTGGCATACAGGTCGGATACGGCCGCGGGCACATCCTGGAGAATGCCGACGGTCGAGATTACATCGTACAGGGGCAGCTTCTCACCCAGGCGAACCAGCTCGCGCATGTGCGGGCGGGCAAACTTGACCAGCTCGTCGGTGATCGCATCCTGATAGTAGAGCGAAGTGACGCCGATGCCAAAACGATGGCGGTCAGCGCCCAGGCGGAAGGCCAGCTCCCCGCGCCGGTTGTAGATATCGATCACCTTCGGAGCGCGCTGGATCGCCCATTCGATCAGCTCAGGCGGGAAGCGCACGATGTCGTCTGTGAGCATGGATGCGCTGGTTCTGGAAGCCAGCAGCTGCCGTACAGCGGGGCTGTCGACGCGTACGCCGGTATTCGCCAGGATATCGAGAGCGTAGCGGTGGGTGCGTTCGATCTGCTCCGGGGTGAGCAGGGTCAATCGTGGACGTGCCTGGTTGCTGTCTGTCATTAGGGGCTCCTGTTAAAACTTTTTTACCGGTATTTACCGCTACATTTTACTGGACACCGTGCTAAAATAAAAGTATCCTGTTTGTACGCTTAGGGCTTACGCAGTTGGTGGATGGGGGTGTTTGGGCGGGCGTAGCCCGCCCAAACACCCCCGATTACCACTGAAGTGCGTAACTCCTAACCCGATTCGTTATCGATAACTTCCAGGAGGTGCTCAGCCAATTTAGTCTCTCACCAATTGAATATGGTTCCACCAAAACTGCCGAACAATCTATAAGGAGGATTCAGTAATGCAGAAGATATCGCTCGCACTAACCGTGATGGTCATCGCCAGTTTTGTGTTAGGCGCTTGCGGCGGAGGCGCTCCTGCCGAGGCAGCTGATAAGCTGCAAGAGGTCAAGAACCGCGGCGTCCTGATCGTCTCGACAGACCCGGCATATCCGCCCCAGTCGGAGCTGGTGGAGAACCCCACACGTGCATCGGATACGAAGTGCAGCTCAGACCAGCATACAGGGGATGAGCTGAGAGGCTTCGATATCGACACATCCAAAGAGATCGCCAAACGCCTGGGGGTTGAGGCTTGTTTTGTAACCCCATCCTGGGATTTGATCATAGCCGGCAGCTGGGCCGACCGTTGGGATATCAGCGTCGGTTCTATGACGGTCACGCCAGAGCGCATGGAGAAGCTCTATTTCTCCCTGCCCTATTACACCACGCCAGCCGCTTTCTTCGTCCACACGGATAACACCCTCACCGCACCCGCAGAATTGTCCGGGAAGACGATCGGGGCTTGCACCGGCTGCACTTACGACTTCTTCCTGGCTGGGACGCTGCAAATCCCAGGTGAGACGATGAACTATGTGGTGCAGAATCCGGTCTTCAAAGGCTATGAGACCGACTTGAATGCCCTGCAAGACCTGGCCCTGGGTGACGCTGTCCGTCTGGACGCCGTTCTGACCGCCCAGCCGACCGGGGCTGGCGCAATTGCCGATGGCATGCCGCTCAAACAGCTCGGCGAGCCGGTTTACTTCGAATACCTGGCAGCCGCCATCGACAAGTCGGCCGGCAAGAATCCGGTTCCGTTGGCTGATGAGGTATCGAAGATCATCAAGGCCATGCACGATGACGGCACCTTGCTTAAGCTCTCCCAACAATACTACGGATTAGACCTGACCACCGCCGCGGAAGCCTTCGATCTGGCTGCCCTTAAGCAGTGGTAAAGGACATCTAACAGCTTGGCTGAGGCTCACTTGTGAGCCTCAGCTATTTTTCTTACGCCATAGGAGGAGCTGATGGCTGTCAATACAATCCAGCCGCCCGGACCGGCATGGACTGACCCTGACATCGACATGGGTCACAAGCTGATGGCGTTCGAGAGGAGGGCGCGCCTGATCCACGCCCTGCAGGTCCTGGTGGTATGGATCGTGATCGTAATCCTCTTGTTGTTCACCTTAGCGCTCCTGGACTTCGATCCCGCGTATGTGCTCAAGCATTACAGCTTCGTTCTGCAGGGAATGTGGGTCACCATCGGCGTCTCGCTGGCATCCATATTTTTTGCTTCTATCCTTGCATTGATGGGCGCATTAGGTCGCCTGTCCCATAACCCGGTTGCGCAGGGCATCTCTGGTTTCTATGTCTCTCTTATCCGGGGCACACCCTTGCTGATCCAAATCTACATAATCTACCTGGGTTTGCCGCAGATCGGGGGCCGGCTCACCGCGCTGGGGTACCCACAGCTCGGGGGGTTGTTTATCTTGAATGAGCTGCAAGCCGGCATATTAGCGTTAAGTCTAAACTATGGTGCCTATATGACCGAGATCTTCCGCGCTGGCATCCAATCGATCTCCTTCGGGCAGAGTGAAGCTGCTGCAGCGATTGGCATGTCCTCCTGGCAGACGATGAAAAGGGTGATCTTGCCACAGGCAGTGCGGGTGATCATACCGGATATCGGCAACCAGTTCATCGCCATGCAGAAAGACAGCGCTCTGGTTTCGATCATGGGCGTCTGGGAGACCACTTTCCGGGCTAACCGCCTGGCCCGCCAGGAGAGCAAGTTCATAGAGATGCTCTTGTTAGCTGCCCTGCTCTACTGGCTCCTGACTATTGTATCTTCCTGGCTCGAAGGGCGCCTGGAGCGCCGGCTGGCACACGCTTATGAACGATAACACCATCATCCAGATCGAAGACTTGCACAAGTGGTTCGGGATGCTGCACGTCCTGAGGGGCATATCCTTCTCGGTGGTGCCGCGTGAAGTGGTGGTCATTATCGGACGCAGCGGCTCGGGCAAGAGCACCCTGCTGCGCTGCTTGAATTTCCTGGAAGAGCCATCCGCGGGCAAGATTATCGTCGCCGGGCATGGAGTCCTCACCGGACCGGGGATCAAGCCGGATCGCCAGAGGATTCTCGATTTGCGCTTGAGCACAGGCATGGTCTTTCAGGAGTTCAACCTGTTCCCGCACATGACTGTCCTGGAGAACGTTATCGAGGGACTCATCAGCGTGAAGAAGATGGCGAAGGACCAGGCTGTGCCCATGGGTGAGAAATACCTGGAGAAAGTCGGGTTGCGCGAAAAGCGCGACGTTCACCCCATCCGCCTCTCCGGCGGGCAGAAGCAGCGCGTTGCCATCGCCCGCACCCTGGCGATGGAGCCGAAAGTGCTGCTCTTCGACGAGCCGACCTCGGCTCTCGATCCGGAGCTGATCGGTGAGGTGCTGGATGTAATGAAGGCGCTTGCCTATGAAGGTGCAACCATGCTCGTGGTGACGCACGAGATGGGCTTCGCCCGGGATGTCTCCGACCGCATCATCTATATCGATCGCGGCGAGATCATCGAGGACGGCCTACCGGAGCAGATCTTCAACCAGCCCAAGGATGAGCGCACCCGGACATTCCTGGAGCCGCTGCGCAAAGTACAGCACCTGTAAGTCAAAACTCGCGGACTGCTTCTAAAGGCAGCTCCGGATAGATCTGCCCTGGTACGGGGGGCATGGGATTGTAAACCCAATCGACCTGTACCTTTCCGCAGCGGACACCGGCGAACCGCCTCAGGCCTTCGTAGCGACCGCGCAGCAGTACATCTTCCATTGTCAGCGCCAACCCAAATACCGCCACTGGCGCGCCGGCTGGAAGGCGCTCGATCTCGTCCCTATAGACTGAAGCCGCAAAGATAACATGCTCGGCGTCGGCTGCCTGGGCCTGGATGCAGGGGAATACCCGCGGGTAGCCGTCCTCCCCCAGTACGCCAATAAACTTAAGCGTATCCAGCTTGTTCAGGAACTCGGTCGTCCAGTCGTTCAGGACGGCGGTTTCTGCCTGCCGCCGGCGCAGGCTGCGCGCCAGCCGGGTCTGCACGGCCGCCATCACCACCCTGTTCATCGGCAGGGGCGCCTTTCCAATGTACTCGATCAGGTCAAGGTAGTAGACCGTATGCACACCGAAATAAGCGTTATAACGGAAGAGCGGGATGTTGTTGAAATAATCGTAGTCTGGGCCGCTGCGGGCGGTGTGGGTGAAGCGCGCCACCCCGCGCCACAGGCTCTTATCCAGGCCCATCACCAGCCAGCCGGCCCTGGGATCGTTGAGCAGATGCTGCTTGCTGCGCCCTTCCATGAACTGTCCGAAGACCATCTGGGTGGGAGAGCTGGCCTTGAGGGTGGAGATCATGGTCAGGTGCGGCAGCCCTTGTGGATCAATAGTCGCCAGAATGCCGATCTTCATGCTGGCCGACAGGCTGTGAATATCTTCGTCGCTAAATTGCGTGTACCTAGTCTCTCCCATGGCTCTCCTTACTGAGTTTGTCATTCTGAAAGGCTGTGAAAAAATTGGATGTCATCCCTTCACGATATTCAGGGCAAGCTCTTAGCGAAGCGAATGCCGAAGGCATCTCATCATCAATAAGGTTAGACTCTTCGCTACGCTCAGCGTGACAAGGATAGATTAATTCAATACCTCTGGACACTAATCCTCAACTCGCGTTGCTCCGGTAGCGAAGACGATGCGCGGGTCGACGCCTGAATTACGCGCCCAGTTCGCGGCAGTGTGCAGCTCTCCAACGCTCAGCAGCAGCGTCTCTTCATACGCCCAATCCATATCCAGCCGGCGGTATTTATCCCGGCACAGGTTGTTGAATGCGCACAGCTCCCAGCGGCTGACTGCGCCATCCAGTCCGGCGATGTGCTCTCCAATGGCGGTGATGTTTTCGTAGGAATAGGTTGCTCCAGGGATGAGCGGCGTGCGCACCCACAGCTCCTTACGCAGAGATGAGCTGCTTCCCGGCTTCTGGCTGCGAATCTGCTCCGCCAGCCAGCCCAGGTTGGCGAGCGAGATGGCGTTGTCCTGCCCGGTATGGCGGCGGTGCAGCTCGGGGTCGATCAGTTTCAGATCGAACAAGAACAGGTCCACGCCGGGCCACAGCTGTTCCAATGTATGCCGGGCGCACAGCCCGCAGGTATCCAGGGCGGTGTGGATGGAGGCAATTTTCAGGCTGTGCAGGAGCCGGCTGGCAAAGCTCGCCTGCAGAGTTGGCTCGCCGCCGGATAGGGTCACCCCGCCGCCGGATTTTTCATAGTAGGCCCGATCTTTGAGCAGCTCTGGCAGCAGGTCGCCCGCCCGTACGCGCCTGCCCAGCAGCTCGATTGCGTTGGCAGGGCATTCCTGGGCGCACCGACCGCACAGCGTGCAGTTGGCCCGGTCGATCACGAGGTATCCGGCTGCATCCCGGCTCAGGCAGCCATCCAGGCAGGCCTCCAGGCAAGTGTTGCAGTCGATGCAGCGATTCTCGAGCCAGTGCATCTGCAGAGCGTGCGAGAGGCTCTCCGGGTTGTGACACCACTCGCACCTCAGCGGGCAGCCTTTGAAGAACACAGTGGTGCGGATGCCCGGTCCATCCTCGGTGGACAGACGCTGCAGGTGCAGGATCAGTCCCTGTTCGGAGTTCCCATTTCCCTGTTTTTCTACCACTTCATCCACTGATTGATTTTTGCTCTCTCTGCGAACTCTGCGTGCTTAGCGGTGTGATGATCGTGCCTGGCATTGCTCAATATCTGTGGTCAAATCGAATGGCTCTCTCTGGCGATGATCTCGTCCTGCAGCTCTTTGCCAATGGCAGTGAAATAGGCGTTATAACCGGTGACGCGCACCAGCAGGTGGCGGTAGCTCTCCGGGTGCTTTTGGGCATCGCGCAGCATGTCGGCATCGATCAAGTTGATCTGCAGTGCGGTGCCGCCGTTCTCATCATAGCCGCGCAGGAAGGCCTTGAATTTCTCTTTGTGCTCCGGGTCGCGCAGCAGGGAAGGGCTGAAAGTCATTGTGTGGCTGCCGCCGTTAGGCAGGCAGTTCAGATAACCTTCCCACCCGATGCTCTCGTTGCCGCCCTTGCCGCCCAGGGCCTTGCCGACTGAGTTGGCGTTGGCGGTCGGCCCGTTGATATCCGCACCGTTGGACGGACACAGAGCATTGGAAAGGAATTTACCTTTGGGTCGCCCGTCCGGGCTGGCGGGCAGGATATCGGCGTAGCTGATCCAGTAGTTCCAGCTCAGCATGCCGGGACGGAACCGCCGCCCGGTGGAGCGGGTCTTGTGCCGCCAGGTCTCCTCGCACCACAGCTCCATCACCCGCTGGCTCATCTCGTCTGCCAGGTCGTCATCGCGCCCGTACTTGGGGGCCTTGTGGAGTGCCCGCGCCTGCAGCACCTCGTGACCCACCCAGTTGTGCTTGAGCGCCTCGACAAGCTGCGGCAGCGTACAGATCTTTTGATCGTACACCAGGTACTGGACTGCCAGCAGCGAGTCGACCGTAGTGGCGAAGGTGACGCCCTCAATGGTCACGAAGTTCAGCTCGGCTCCGCCCTGGGTGATATCCAGACCTTTCTCAGCACAGCCGCGCACCAGGCAAGATAGGGTGGGAGTTGGAAAGAATAGGGCGCGTATCGCTTCTGATTTTTCGTACACCTCCACGCTCTTCTGCACGATGAAGCGCGTCTGGGCTGCGTAGGCCTCCCAGAACCCTTCCCAGGTCTGCAGGCTTGCAGGGTCGCCGGTATCCGGACCCCAGCGCATTGGCTTTTCCGTGACCCCCGTCAGTGGGTCGGTGTACGGGATCAGGTCGTAGCCGCCGGTCAATGCCAGCTCGACGGCTTTCAGCAGGTTCAGGTTGTTGTCCACCGTGCCGGAGCGGTCGTTGCCGACCATGGTGTTCTCCAGGCAGCCAACCGGTGCGTAATCATATACATTACCGGCATGGATCAGCGACTGTACGCCGGCCTTTTCGGCTTCCAGCATCAGTCCGGCCATCGAGCGCTCGTCAAAATTGAGCAAAAATGGCGCTCCCTGGCTGCTGGCGACCATGTCGACCACCTTATCCATCAGCACCTCAGGCGTGCCGCGATGCAGGCGCACGTTGGGCTTCGGCTCCAGGATGGGCGACATTTCATCGATCACTTCCAGGATGGCGAAGGTCAGGTCGTTGGTCATGTCTGCCCCGCCGGCCCCCATACCAGACAGGGTCAATAGCTGCCCGTAGCCGGCGGTGATGCCCTGGTTGCCGCCGGTGCGGATTAAAGCATCGTATGCGGTGTTGGCGTGCATCCAGAAGCACTTGAGGATCTCCTTGCCGAACTCGCGCTTCATGCCCTCACCCCGCGAGCGTTGCCAGTAAGGGTGCAGGTACTGGTCGATGCGCCCGAAAGAGAGGCCCGGACCGGGGTAGTTCTCATCGCTCATCACCAGCATATGTGTCAGCCACAGCGACTGCACCGCCTCCCAGAAGCTGCGCGCCGGCTCCCAGGGCACGCGCGCCAACATGTCTGCCATCTGCTCCAGCTCGGCCTTGCGAGCCGGGTCTGTCTCGCCAGTCGCACCTTCCAGGCAGACCTGCCGGTATTCAGACGCGAGATCACGTGCCATCGTGGCGGCTGTCATCATCGCCCGCAGCTGGGCGCCTTTAGGCCCTTTCTGCTCGTCCGCCGAGAGCTCCTGGCAGCGTTTTTCCAGATCGGCATAGATGCCTTTCCAGCCGATTTCCAGGGGCGTGCGGTAATCAGGCACCAGGTGTCCGCTGGTAGCGCCGGTGTTCCCGAAGCCGTGGTTGTGAAACCAGAGCATGGATGGCCGGGCGCCGTCCTTGCCGAGCAGCCTGCGCTCGTACTCCCGGGCTTCTTGTTCCTTCAGGCAGCAGGAGGTCAGGATATTAAAGCGCCCGCCGGCGATCAGGTCGCCGGGCAGCAGCTCCTGGGGCAGGTAGTGCACCATAACTTCTTTGACAAACCAGGCGCGGCGCTCGGGCAGGCTCCACGACCAGAAATCTGGGTGCAGGCTAACTTCGCGGGCTGCTTGCTTGAACGATGAGCGGAAGGTCTGCAGGTAGAAGTAAGTCTCGGGGACGATGTAAAAAGTCAGCTCGTTGTATTGGAAATCCCAGGGCGTGCCGGTCGTCCAGGAGGTGAACTCGTTGTTCCAGCGCCGTTTAAGCCCTTGAAAATAATAATCCCTCAGCCACTGGATGCGCGGGTTGAGGTTTGTGGGCTGTTTGACAGAGTAGCGCGGTTTCTCTCGGGTACGGTCGCACAGCATAGCCAGCTCCTTGAACCGGACGGATGATCAGATAAAATCAGTGTAGCACGCATTTATGAGGAACGCAACAGACCTCAAAGGTGTTTTGGATACCGTTAGAACTGTGAGAAGATCTCGCTCTGCCCATGTGAGCTCAGGCTTCCCTCATCGACAACCGGTACAATCCGAAGAGCACCAGGAACAGGACTGCCAGGCAGACTGGAATGACCTCCAGCGAGATGCGTCGCGCCAGCACGCCCAGCAGGGATGAGATGGTAGCGCCGCCCAACCCGGCGGCGACCATCTGCAAGCCGATGGTGTTGGCAGCGAGGTGCGCGCTAACCCGTTGGCTGGTGCCCGACATCAGCGCCGGGAAGATCGGCGCGATGGCAAAGCCGATCACCGCCACTGCAAGCAAGTTGACCGCCGGGACCGGGTTCCACCACAGCAGCAGCGTGCCCAGTATGGCGCCCAGCAGGCTGCCCTGCGTCAATGCATCTATGCCCACCCGCCGGGCGAACAGCCCGGCGATGATGCGTCCCACGGTGAAGGTAGCCCAATAGCTGCCCGTCACCAGCCCGGCTGCCTGTGGGGTGATACCGCGCGACTCTGTCAGCAGGGTGAAGGCCCAGGCGCCCAGAGCCACCTCACAGCCGACGTACACGAAGAATAGGCTAGCGCTAAGCCAAACCCGGGGCTGGCGCAGTGTCTCGCCCAGCGGGGTGCGGTAATCCGTCAGGCGCCTGGGCTCATCCAGGCTGGCTGCGCCGTCTTTCTTGCCCCACATCGGCAGCGTTAAGGCAAAGCAAGTTGCCAGCAGCAGCTGGAAGGCGCCCACCGTTATGTAGCCCAGCCGCCACGAGTTCCACTGCATCAGTGTGAAGGTCATGATGATCGGCCCCAGCGTTATGCCGATGCCGTAGCTGGCGTGCAGCCACTGCATAACCCCTTCGCCAAAGTGCGCCGCCACGTAAGTGTTCAAACCCGCATCGATCGCCCCGGCGCCCAGCCCGGCACCAACTCCCAGCAGAACCATCATCCACCAGGCCGGCACCAGCGTATAAGTGATCAATACCGCGCCGGTCAAGGCGCAGCTCCCTGCCAGCACGCGGCCCACGCCCAGGCGGGTGATCAGCGGGCCGCTTAAAAAGCTGGAGGTCATGTAGCCGGCCATGCCGGTAAACAGCAGCATGCCCAGCGCATCTAGCGGGATGGAAAAACTGGCTCGTATGGAAGGCCAGGCCACGCCCAATAACCCGTCAGGCATGCCCAGGGCAATGAAAGCGATGTAAGCGAGCAGGATCAGCCCGAGCTTCGGATAATTTTTTACCTTGCTTACGACCCTCATGAGGGAACTTTCCTTCTATAATCCAGGTTAAGTTTGAAGTGTAGCAATGAATCCCTTTGCCAGTAAGTAACGATCATCATGATTTCCTTCCGCCGCTCGACCTTAAAACCCCGGGTAGTGTGTCTATTGTTCAGGAATTTCATGCAAAACCAGACCAGCCAGGTTGTCATTTCGAACGCAGTGAGAAATCCCTGTGGCGATAGTTGCCTTTTCCCTGCCGGCAGGGTTACAAAGAACAGGGGATCAGGGATTCCTCGACCCTGCAAAGAGCGCAGGGTCTCGGAATGACCTGCGTGCGCCGGAAATAGCGTTTGGGATTTCCTGAAAGAAGGACACACACTCAAACCCCGCTGGTGGTCTCGCGGATTGGGATGAGGAATAAATGGCGAGTGTTATAATCCAATTTGAATATACCAGCTGTCTGAGGAGAACACCCATGGTTGTACGCACCCCGGCACGTATGCTCTCGCAGATCTTGTCTATTACCCTGGCCTTGTTTATCACTGCAGGGATCTTATCTCTGGGGACCGCTGCCTCGCGAGCAAGCCAGCCGGGGAATTTCCAGGGGATGGCTGGCGTCCAGGCAACCGCCTCTCAGACTGAGACCTTACCGGCACCCAGCTCGACCCCCACGATAACCGTCACCCCGACGCCTCACTTCACCGTCTTTCGCTATCTGCCGCAGGTATACAGCGCCCGCCCGCCGGATGTGGAGCTGCTGGATGCCTGGAACAGCAATCCGGATGGCGTTGTGCGGCAGGCCTTTATCCCCAATGCTCCCCTGCAGTACCGCACGAGCGGCATGGTCAACCTGGATGAGAGCCTGGAGGCCAGCCTGCGCTGGACCGAGAGCGGGCCGTGCAGTGCGGGTCAGATTTTCAGTGATACGCTCGATCTGGCATCCGGCGAGTGGGAGCATCATGTCGGCAGATTCGCGCCCGAGTGCACGGGCATCTACTCTGCCACGGCGCAGCTGCGCTACGATTCGCTGGATTACCGCCTAACCACGAAGTATGCCGTTAACGACCCGAACAGTGCTATCCAGTTCAGCGTCGGGCACGGTTTCGACCGCTGTTCGAAGCCCGATCTGGACGACATGCAGGACTGGTGGGATCGCAGCCCCTACTCGGTCTTCAACCTCTATATCGGTGGCATCAGTTTCTTCTGTAAGAACGATCCTGTGGACGCTGTCTGGGTACATCAGGCAGCCCAGCAGGGCTGGACCTTTATCCTCACCTGGGTGGGTCCTCAGGCGCCCTGCACCAGTTTCACGCATCGCATGAGCTCAGACCCTGAGGAGGCTTACGAGGAAGGGCGTGAAGAAGCCGAGGCTGCCAATTCTGCCGCCATCGGGCTGGGTTTCTTCGGCGATAAATTCATCTATTACGATGTCGAAGCCTATTCGTCCGCTTCCACCAGGTGCAAGCTGACCGTGAGCGAGTTCATGCGCGGCTGGGTGGAGCGGCTGCACGAGCTGAACACGGGCGCCGGCGGGTACGGCAGCCCATGTGGATCTCACATCTCAGATTGGGCGGAGAACGTTGTGCCGCCGGATGAGGTCTGGCTCGCCCACTGGTATCTGAATCGCTATGACGAGGACGCTTCGGTCTGGGATACGCCCTGCCTCTCCGATGATCTCTGGGCACAGCAGCAGCGCACCAAACAGTATACTGGCGGACACCGCGAGACCTGGGGTAGCGAATCGATGACCATCGACAGCAACAAGTTCGAAGGCAAGACAGTCGTCCTGCCTGTCGAAGGGGCTGCGGGGGTGAGCAAGGGGAATGCCAGCCTGGAGGTGCTCGGTCCGGCGCTGCAGGACGCAGGCCTGGCAGCCCCCGGGCAGGGATGGGCCGTATCCGGCGAGCACATCTATTGGACGGACGATGGCGGCGGGCGCTGGCGCGATATCACTCCCTCGGCGCTTGCCTCCGGGCGCATCCTGGGGGTAAGCTTTGACCGGTCCGGTAGCGGACTGGCTGTAGGGCAGGCGGAGGGGCAGAGCGGGCCGGTTGTGCTGCGCACCACGGATGGCGGCCTCACCTGGCAGTCCGGCAATCTGCCCGGCATAACCGCCGATGATGCCCACCTCGTGGAAAGGGCGTATATCGAAACCCTGGGCGACGATGATGCCTGGATGGTGCTGAAGCTGGTATCCGGCAGCAGCTTCAGCCTGGGGCGGCTGTTCGCCACGCAAGATGGCGGGCGCACCTGGCAGGAGCGCAGCGCTCCTCTGGGCGAAGCCGTGCAGTTCGTGGACGACCAGCGTGGCTGGATGGCGGGTGGTCCGGCAGGCGACCAGCTCTACCGCACACTTGACGGCGGGCTCACCTGGCAGCCGCAGGAGATCGATCTGCCGGCTGCCCTGGTCGGACTGCCAGTATTTGATGCTGGCGGGGTGGGCTGGCTGGCGGTTGTCCTAGAGGGCGATGATGGAGAAACGCTGGTTTATTTCCAATCTCGGGACGGCGGCGATACCTGGAGAAAGTCATCTCCGGCAGAGAGTGAGCCTGACGTCGCCGCTGCGCAGCTGCTCGAGGCCAACCCGGCGCTGTCCGTAGCCGGATTGGGGGTGACTGCGCTGCACATAAGCCTTCCAACCGGTATCTACGCGGTAGATTACGCGGGCGGCGATACTATTTGGGCATTGGCCAACCAGGGGGAATGCCTGCCAGCTGAGACTGGTGGTGTACGGCGCTGCCAGCTTCGGCAGATGCTGCTGCAGAGCCAGGACGGCGGAGAAACCTGGCAAACCCTGTGTGGACCAGATTTGCCGTGTTGGGGGACCTTCAAGCCTACAGACGGCGGCGGGTGATCTGCAGCCAGCGGTATGCTCCTGGCGGCAGGCAGCCCCAGGCAGCCATCTTGGCCAGCGCCCAGGCGCGCAGCCTGAATGGAGCACGGTCGCGCACCAGCCAGCCGATCACCTTACGTGCCGCGCGCTGGCGACCGGTAAAGCCGGGGAGTGCGCTCCTCTCTGCTTTAGTGCGCACCTCGTCCAGGAACTCCAGGTTGAGCTGCTGGCGGGCGTAAGCCCACACCTGCGCCTGGCGCTGCTTCCCTAACCGGCGCTGTACCTCTTTAGATTGGCTGCTGAATTGGCCTGCCGCGTGCTGCCGGTAGGCGTGCATGGGTTCAGCCACGAATCCCACTCGGGTCGCCAGCGGCAGGACGTGCATATAGAAGTAATCCATCCCGGTGCGCCATGTCTCAGCGTCGATGGGTGTCAGCCTCAGGAGGGAAGCCTCCGCGCTGATGCCGCTGGCAGGCGCTCCGCAGACGTGCCCATAACGCGTATGCTCAGCCAGATCTCCCCGTCGTATATGGGTCGGCAGGGCAGGCTGCAGCAGATTCCCACTTTCATCCACCAGATCGAAGCGGTTGTAGACCACCCCGGCGCCCGGTGTGCTCTGGAATTCATTCAGGGCAGCCGACAGCTTGTCCGGATAGTAATAGTCATCCGCGTCCAGGAAAGTGATATAGCGTCCGCGGGCTGCCGCCAGACCTGCCAGTGAGGCGGCTGTCTGTCCCAGGTAGGGCTGGCGCAGGATGGTAGCCCTGCCTGCATAGGCTGCCATGCGCGCCGGGGTATCGTCGGTCGAGCCATCGTCCACGGCGATCACCTCGAAATCTTGCACCGGGAAGCGCTGGGAGAAGGCGCTATCCAGTGCCTGCTCCACAAGACGCCCATAGTTGTGCGCCGTAATAATGGTAGAAAAGGTGATCTCTGCAGTCATGGTCGAGACAGCCTATGAGAGGTATCGCACCGTAAGTTGTGCAGCCTGCGGCAATCTTACCATCCATAATTACCGTTCCGGCAGGATTGCAAGTTGCCTATTGACATTTCGGCAAATATTTGTATACTAATTGTATCAATTATATCGGGATATGAAGTGAAACTTACACCCCTCGACCGCCAGATCATCATCCTGCTCAACCAGGATGCGCGCCTCCCCAGTGCCCAGATCGCTCTGCGCCTGGGTGTCTCCGAGAGAACGGTGCGCAACAGGATCTCCCGGCTGATCCAGGAAGGGGTCATCAGGCCGGTAGCGGTGGTCAATCCCTCGACATTTGGCTACGATCTGGTAGTTGATATCTTCTGCGATGTCGATATGGCGCAGAGAGACTCAGTGATCAAGGCACTTGCCGAGATGCCCGAAATCTCCTACATTGCTGCCTCAACCGGGGACCAAGACCTGAGCATTCAGGCGCTCTTCAAGAACAGCACTGACATGCACGCCTTCATCACCACACGCCTTTATCAGGTGGATGGCATCCGGCGCACTCGTACGGTGCTGGTGCCTTCCATCGTCAAAGATACTTACCAGTGGCTGCCCGTTGAAGAGGATTTTTCTCTCTAGTTGTAAACGGAGGTGGTGATCTAAAAATACAACGCTTTTACCCAGGGCTAACTGCGGATTCGAAGCCGATAGATATCTGTATCGCATATCTTATTGCCAGAGGAGAGAGGAATATGAAAACAGGGTATGGCATGGTTTTTTTGAGTTTGTGCGCCATCATCAGTATGCTGCTGGCGGCCTGCGGAGGCGGCGCGGCGGATGTGCAAGGAGGTCCGCTCCAGAAGATCGGCGCCGGTGAGGGACAGGTGGACATCATCGCCTGGGCTGGCTATATCGAGCGGGGCGAGACCGACCCGGTGTACGACTGGGTAACCGAGTTCGAGGCCAATACAAGCTGTAAAGTGAACGTCAAAGTGGCTGCGACGTCCGACGAGATGGTCTCGCTGATGAACGAAGGCGGCTTCGATCTGGTCACTGCCTCCGGGGATGCCAGCCTGAGGCTGGTATCCGGTGGAAAAGTGCAGGAGATCAACACCGCCCTGATCCCGAGATGGAGCACCGTCGATCCTCGCCTGCAGGATGCAGCGTGGTTCACAGTGGATGGCAAGCACTACGGCGTCCCCTACCAGTGGGGCTCGAATGTGCTGATGTATAACACAGAAGCTTTTGCGGGATCGCCTCCCACTAGTTGGGAAGTGGTCTTCAAGGATATGACCCTCCCCGACGGGCAGTCCAACTCGGGCCGCGTCCAGGCTTTCGATGGACCGATCTACATTGCCGATGCCGCGCTGTATTTGATGCACAACCAGCCCGAGCTTGGCATCAAGGACCCCTATGCGCTGACACGTGACCAGTTCAATGCTGCCCTGGATTTGCTGCGCGAGCAGCGCAAGATCGTAGGGCGCTACTGGCACGACGCCTTCGTGCAGATGGATGACTTCAAGAACGAAGGTGTAGTCGCTTCTGGCTCGTGGCCCTTCCAGGTGAACCTGCTGGCCTTCGAGGGCGAGCCGATCGCCAGCACGATCCCGGTGGAAGGCGCCACCGGCTGGGCCGATACCACCATGATGCACACCGATGCTCCCCACCCGAACTGTGCCTACATGTGGCTGGAGCACTCTCTCAATCCCAAGCTGCAGGGAGATCTGGCGGCGTGGTTCGGCTCGGTGCCGGTCGTGTTGGATGCCTGCAGCGGGAACGAGCTGCTCGGACCGGAGGGCTGCAAGACCAACGGTCTGGATAACTTCGAGAAGATCTGGTTCTGGCGGACGCCGGTCGCCGATTGCGGTGAGGGGGCAGAATGTGTGCCCTACCACGAGTGGGTGACGCAGTACATTGCCGTCATCGGCGGGCGTTAGTCCTGCGTTGTGCGGGGTTTGTGCAGCTCCGGGTTGCACAAACCCCGCCAGGGGAGCTGCGTTTTCGAAAATCTCCCACATGAAGCAATCTATGGATGCTGCAATCCGTTTTGTTAACGTCAGCCGCCATTTCGGAGAGGTCAAGGCAGTCGATGATATCAGCCTGGAAATCCGGGACGGCGAGTTCTTCACCCTGCTGGGCCCTTCCGGCTCGGGGAAGACCACCAGCCTGCGCATGATCGCCGGCTTCGAGCGCCCCACGCAGGGGAAGATCTACCTGCATGGCGCGGATGTCTCCCAACTGCCTCCCTATGAGCGCGATGTAAACACGGTGTTCCAGGATTATGCCTTGTTCCCGCACATGACCGTCACCGAGAATGTTGCCTATGGGCTGATGATCAAGAAGGTCCCCAAGGAGGTTCGATTGAGGCAAGCAGCGGAGATGCTGGAGTTGGTGCGCCTGCCGCGGCTGGGTGAGCGCAAGCCGAATCAGCTCTCCGGCGGTCAGCGTCAGCGAGTAGCCCTGGCGCGCGCCCTGATCAACCACCCCCGGGTATTGCTGCTGGATGAGCCGCTGGGTGCCCTGGATCTCAAGCTGCGCCAGCAGATGCAGATCGAGCTGAAATCGATCCAGCAGCAGGTGGGCATCACATTTGTATACGTCACCCATGATCAGGAAGAGGCCCTCACCATGAGCGACCGGCTGGCGGTGTTCAATCTCGGCAAGATCGAGCAGGTGGGCACCCCTGCCGAGATCTACGAGCGCCCCGCGACTGCCTTCGTCGCCGGGTTCGTGGGCATCTCCAACCTGGTCAACGGGGCGACTGCGGAAGCCATCACCGGGTCTCCAGCGACGTTCGCGGTGCGCCCGGAGAAGATCAGACTAGCAGCCCCTGAGACGAGCGTGCCCCCCGGAATGCTGTCAGCCGACGGGCGGGTGAAGGAGGTAGTATACCTGGGGATGTATACCCGCTATGTCACCTCGCTTGACCTGGGTGGGGAGCTGACCGTGGTGCAGCAGAACCTGGAGACCACCTCGATGGACGTCCTCGGGGCACACGATCAGCGGGTGCGCTTGATCTGGGAGCGGGCGCATATCCATCCCATCAGCGATTAGCCACACTGTGGAGCACTTGGTTGATGCAAGGGACACAACGCCCATCTCTCGGTCAGCGCATCTCTAATTACCTCTATATGAGGCCAGGCATCACCCTGGTCTTGCTCCTGCTGCCGCCCGTGCTGTGGCTGGGTGTGGTTTACCTGGGATCGCTGCTGACGCTGCTGGTCCAGAGCTTCTTCCACCTTGACGATTTCACTGGCCAGGTGGTGCGCCAGTTCACACTGGCAACTTATGGTGAGCTTTTCACGCGCTCCAACCTAGATATCATCGGTCGCACTGTGGGGATGGCAGCCGCTGTGACCCTAGCAGCGGTGGCGCTGGCATTCCCGTTGGCGTACTACACTACCCGCTTCGCTTCCCCGCGCGTGAAGGCTATATACTACCTGGCAGTGACGCTGCCATTGTGGTCGAGCTACCTGGTGCGGGTCTATGCCTGGAAGCTGATCCTGGCCAAAGAGGGCATCCTGAGCTGGTTGTTCGTCCAATCCGGTCTGAGCTGGCTGTTGGATGGGTTGCTCAAGCTGCCGGGTATCGGCGGGCCGTCGCTGTCCATCTCCCCGATCGGTATTTTCCTGGTATTTCTCTACGTGTGGCTGCCCTACATGGTGCTGCCCATCCAGGCGGCTCTGGAGCGCGTCCCCGATTCGCTGCTGGACGCCTCCGGAGACCTGGGCGCCAGGCCGCGGCAGACCTTCTGGTATGTAACCTTGCCCCTGGCTGTTCCAGGTGTGGTTGCCGGCTCGATTTTCACCTTCTCGCTCACCCTGGGTGATTTTATTGTCCCCAGTGTCTTGGGCAACTCCAGCTACTTCATCGGGCAGGCGGTGCTCTCTCACCAGGGCACCTCCGGCAATATCCCTCTGGCGGCGGCCCTGACGACTGTGCCGATCGTGATCATGGGGGTTTATCTGATCGTGGCGCGCCGGCTGGGTGCCTTCGAGGCTTTATAATGCGGCGAGAGCGCTCCCCATTACTTTTGAATATTTCTGCCCTGGCAGTGCTGCTCTTTCTAAACCTGCCGGTGTGGATCATTGCTATCTATGCCTTCACGACCGACGAGACGACCTACACCTTTCCGCTGCCGGGCGTGACGGCGCGCTGGTTTGGCGTGGCCCTGGGGCGGGAGGATATGTGGCAGGCGTTGGGTCTCTCCGTGCGCGTCGCAGCGGTTGCCACCCTGGCAGCATTGGTGATCGGCACACTGGCAGCCGCAGCAGTGAGCCGCAGCCAGTTTTTCGGACGCGAGTCGATCTCTCTCCTGCTCGTTCTGCCCATCGCACTGCCGGGCATCGTCACCGGCATCGCCCTGCGCTCCGCAACCGGCCTGCTGGAGATACCCTTCTCCTTTTGGACGATCATCATTGGGCACGCAACTTTCTGCATCGTAGTAGTGTATAACAATGTCCTGGCGCGCTTCCGGCGTACGGCCTGGTCTCTGGTGGAGGCTTCCATGGACCTGGGCGCCAATGCCCTACAGACTTTCCGCCACGTGATATTGCCCAACATCGCCACCGCCTTGCTTGCCGGCGGGATGTTGGCTTTTGCACTCTCATTTGATGAAGTCATTGTGACCACATTCACCGCCGGGCAGCAGTCCACCCTGCCGATCTGGATCTTCAGCCAGCTCACCCGCCCGCGCGACCGCCCGGTAACCAATGTTGTCGCCCTGTTTGTGATCCTGCTGACTACCGTACCCATCCTGCTGGCGTACCGGTTCACTCGCGAAGGCCACACAGGAAATGAGGCGGAACCGTAGTCCCGCTGAAGCGTAGACCCTACCGGAACAATTTCGCGTTCATTGGCGTCTTCTGGTAAATCATTCACCAGGAGGGCCGGTCATGAACGCCAAAGTTCTAGTCAACATCAGGCACATCATTCCTCTACTGCTGGTTGTCAGCCAGGTTCTCATGCTGCCTGGCGTCCCGGTGCAGGTCGCCAGCGCGGCCGCGCCCGCACAAACACCCGGCGATCCTCAATATATTGAAGCCATTCAGCGTACGGCTGCTATGGCGAACGACTCGCAGGCTAACAGCCTGGTTGCTGCTCATGGTTTGAACATTGTCAATGTGATGTGGGAGGATACCGGGCGCTATAAAGGCTCATCGGTCGGTCCCAACATCTCCGACGTCACCATCCAGGTTATGTACCGCGATCCGGACAGTGGGGCATACCAGCTGGGTCTGATGCCGGTTATCCGCTACCCCAATTTCTCCGACCTCACCGCTGACATCTCCCCCGACGATTTTTACCTGTTGGTGGGCAATGAGCGGGGGGATGAGCTGCACAGCGTCAGCCTGCGCGAATATCTGGGCAATTTCCGCAGCTACCTGCACGAGCCAGAGTCGTGGGCTGGCAGGCGCGGCTCTCTGCTGGCAGAGCGGGACTCGCATGTGCTCGTGAGCGCCCAGGCAGCTTTCCTGCCAGTTCCCCAACAGGGGGTAGCCGAGTTCAACCCGGTGATCTTCAACTACCAGTCTTACCAGGGCGACCCGGCGGTGCTCACCATCGTTGCCACGCGTGAGGGCACCAGCGCCACGATCATCGACAACGTCCGGGATGCCTTCCCGGCTGGCTTTTCCTGGGGGCAGCGCCTGTTCTTCAACCAGGATGGGCAGCGCGCCAGCTTCACTGGCGAGCGGCTGAGTGATTTCAATGCCCAGCGTGCCTCGGATGGGAGTGATACACCCCAGGCTGCCGGAGAGAGCGGCTTGAACATGGTATTGGTGATCCAGGTGCCGCTCAAGCAGAGAGAGCCTTTGCTGGGTGACCTCCTCGGGCTTGTGGAGGAAGGTGCTTCCTTTGCCGCGCCGATGAGCGCCGCGAAGAGCGACGTGGAGCAGGCGGTGATCGGTCATGGTGCGGTCGAGGGACCCTACACCGAGATCGATGGGCTGAAGATCGAGCGCGACGAGCGCTACCCCATCCGGGTGACCGTGCAGTTCTACAAAGCGACCAGCAATGGCGTGGTCTCCGAAGCCGATGTGCAGGAGATCGCCGACCAGATCCAGCGCGTCTACGAGCAGGCAGATTACGTCGGCAGCCTGGTAGTCTCCGGCGAGACAGACCGCCCCACCGAATACGAGGGTCCCAAGCAGGAGCCGCCGGGCTGGTGGGATGCATTCTGGGCTCGTTTCGAGGGCAACACCGATCTGACCCGCCAGCAGGCTTACGAGCTGTGGCAGCGGTTGAAAATGAATGCTGGGCACTGGTTTCACCTGCCGCGTTAATCTTGGGAGTCACGCAATTTAAGGGTTAACCTGCCCTTCAACTGCGTAAGCATTAAATCTATTACAATGGCAGGATTATGGCAAAGTTCAAAGTGCTGCTACTTCTCCTGATCTGCCTGGCCTGGATCACACCCGGTCAGGCGCTTACTCCTGCCACAGCGGTCGTGGTCTATGAGGATGCGCTCGCCCCCGGCTGGGAAAACTGGTCCTGGGCCCAGGTGGACCTGTCTGCTGCCGATCCGGTGCACGATAATGCGCACAGCATCGCCGTGACTTTCGGCGCCTGGGAAGGTCTTTATCTGCACAATGCGGACGTAGATACTTCTGCAGTCTCAGCCCTGCGCTTTTACGTGCACGGCGGGGCGAGCGGCGGGCAGCAGATAAACGTCTACCTCAATCTGCGGGTAAACGGGGGTGAGGAGGTCGGTCCGCAGGTTTCCGTGCCGCCGCCGGCCGCGGGAGCCTGGCTTGAGGTGCGCATCCCGCTGGTCGAGCTTAACCCGCAGGGTGCAGCCGTTACCGGTATCACCTGGCAGGCTGCCAGCGGTGGAGACCAGCCCACCGTCTATTTCGATGATATTGCCCTGGTTAGCGATGAGCATCCGGAAGGCCCGCAGCTGAGCGCAGCCTCTCTCTTCCCTCGCTCTATTCCGGCGGACGGCAGTACGATTCTGGTTGTGCGTGCTCGGGTGAGCGACCCTCAGGGAGCCGGGGACCTGGCCTCCGTGACCCTGGACGCCAGCAGCCTGGGAGCTGGACCAGTGCTCCTGCGGGACGACGGTCGCAGCAACGATTTGGAAGCCAATGATGGGCTGTATGGCGCGGCATTGAGTGTGGCCCCATCCACGCCGTCCGGGGAGCAGCACCTGGCGCTGGTCGCCCTCGACCGGGCAGGGCATCGTAGTAGCCTCCCGCTGGGGGCGCTGGCGATCCTGGCTCCGCCGGGTGGGGGCCTCCCGCCTGTCCTGCCCCAGCGCATTGGCTGGGGTTCCAGCGCCTGGGATGAGCAGCCCGGGGAAGACTGGCAGGTGAACAGCGGTGTGCCCTGGGATTACGTCTACCAGTACATCACCTATGGCTGGGAAGCCTGGGGCGGCAGTTTTGTCCGGCGCTTTGTCCAGCAGGCCTGGGATAAAGAATTCATCCCGGTGGTGACCGTCTACATGGTGCTCGGCGTCCCGCCTGGTTGCGGAGAAGGGGGTCTGTGCTATGCCGAGAAGCTGCAAAACGCTGCCGCCGTCCAGGCTTACCTGGAATCCCTGCTGCGTGCTGCCCAGGAGGCGACCGGCAGCCAGCCGGTGATCTTCAACCTGGAGCCTGATTTTTACGGCTACATGCAGCAGCTCAGCAACTCCGACCAGCGCCCGCCGGGCGTGAGGCCGGACGATCCCTCCTCCTATCTGGTGGCGCTGAACAAAAGCGGTTATCCAAACAACCTGGCTGGTTTTGGGCGCTACCTGGTCGACCTGATCCACGCTACTGCGCCCAATGCCCTGGTGGCGCCGATGGCGAGCAAGTGGTCCACAAACGCTGACCTGCAATCGGTGACGCCTGAGCAGGCCATCCAGATGGGCCAGCGCACTGCCGCCTTCATCGATGCCATGGGCGGCACCCGGGCCGACCTGCTGGTGGTGGAGTGGAGCGACCGGGATGCCGGTTCCGGGCAGCGCCCCTGGTGGGATGATACCGATTACAAGGCTCCCCGCCCTAATCGGGCGATCCTGTGGGAGAATGCCCTTTCCAGGGCCGCAAGCAAACGCCTGTTATTGTGGCAGGTGCCGGTTGGCAATATGTCGCTGGACAATACCTGCGACCACTACCAGGATAACCGGGCCGCTTATCTATTTAACCACCCGCGCGATATATTCGATGCCGGAGTCGTGGGTATTCTCTTTGGCGGGGGTGCAATCTGCATGACCAGCGTGGAGACGGATGGCGGGTTCGTGGCAGCACAGGGCGCCATCGCCTACGCTGCCCCGGCTGCGCCTGTCGGGCTGGCGGGTGGTGTTGCTGGCGGCTTGATTGCCTCGCTGCGCTGGGACGAGAACAGCGAGCCGGATTTGTGGGGTTACAGGATTCTATATCGGCAGTTGCCAGGCGGCGCCCAGCACACAGTCGATGTCGGGCGGCGCAGCGCACTAAACCTGCTCCTACCCCAGCCGGGCGAGTGGGAGATCCGCCTGGCAGCCGTGGATGCAATGGGCAGCCAGAGCCAGCTCTCACCGGCGCTTACCCTGAACACGGCGGCTGAGGCGTTGGAAGTGTACCTGCCGTTTGTCACGCGCTGAGTCTGTTGGACGAGCGGCCTATCTCATTGTGTATCGTAATTAAACCTTTCCCCCAATAAAATCGGGGTGTTGTTTGCATGGCACTTCCCTGCAGCCAACACCCCGAGTCGGATTTGGAGCGATGTTCGATCAGGCTGGGGGAGTCAGCACCAGCCCGTACACATTTTCACCGTTCTGGACGCGCACTGTGTCCCAGCTGGGTATCAAAGTCATGCCGTTCTTGAGATCATAGGATTCGTCGGCATGGATCTGGCCCATGGCGCGCACGCCGTTATCGAACTCCACCACCCCGATGGTCAGGTAGCGCTGGTCGAAGCCCCAGGGCAGGTTGTAGATGCGGGTGAAGGTGAGCAGCTTGGTGTTTCCCTGCGGCTCCACTTTCTCGAACTCGCGGCTCCTGCATTTCAGGCAGCGGTCGTGGAATGGATAGTGCAGCTTGCCGCATTTTTTGCATTTGTGGGCGACGATTGCGATCTTCCTTTTCATTTACCTACCCTCCGCATCACGAATGCCAGCACGTTATTGCCAAACCCGCCGAAGTTGATCGAGAATCCGTTCTGGGCATTCTTGACCTGGCGCTCTTTGGGCAGCTCATGGCGCAGCTGCCAGACGATATCGACTACCTGCGCCACGCCGGTGGCACCCACCGGGTGGCCGCGGGCTTTCAATCCCCCCGAGAGATTGATCGGTATCTGGCCTCCCAGGCGAGTTTTACCCGCCAGGGCAGCTTTCCCGCCCTCGCCCTTCTTGAAAAAGCCGACATGCTCGCTCTCGGCGATCTCCAGGATGGTGAAGGCGTCGTGCAGCTCGGCGACGTGGATATCGGATGGCTTGAGCTTGGCCATCTCGAAAGCTTGTTGGGCTGCCAGGGTGACTGCTTTCAGGTCTGTCGGATCTTCGCGTTCCTGCAGCGTCTGCGTGTCGGTGGCCTGACCGAAGCCGGCGATCAATACCGGTGGTTTGGCTGGATTCTTGAGCTTTTCCAGGGGGCAGATGACGATTGCTGCCGCGCCATCGCTCACCGGACAGGCATCATACAGGTGAAGCGGGTCAGCGATGGTGGGATTATTTACCACCGCGTCCGGGCTCTCAAAAATGCCCTCGCGGTCGAGCGCCATCTCCACGTGCGCGTACGGGTTATACGTGCCCATCTCCTGGTTCTTCAGCGATACCGCTACCAGGTGCTCGCGGGTGACGCCGTACTTTTCCATGTACAGGCGGGTGAACATGCCCGCCATACCCGGCAGCGTGATCCCATAGGGGTACTCGGCGGTTGGGTGGGTCATGGTGGCGACGAAATCTGTAGCCCGCCAGCCGGTCACCTCGCGCATCTTCTCGCCCCCCACTACCAGCACGGTGTCGTAGTATCCAGAAGCGACTGCCAGCAATCCGTTCTTGACTGCTGAGCCGCCTGAAGCCGGGCCGTTCTCTACGGTATCGGCGGCAGCTGGCAGCAAGCTCAGGCGATCAACCAGCGAGCTGGCGATCGCAGACTGGTGTTGGATAGCCCCGCTGCCCATATTGCCGACATAGACTGCGTCGACTGTCCCATCTCCCAGGCCGGCGTCGTCCAGCGCTTTCAGCGAGGCGTACGCCAGCATATCCATCAAGGTGTCTTCGTCACGCCGGCCGAAGGGGATCATGCCGGCTCCAATTATCGCGACATCTCTCATCACATTATCTCCCTTTCAGCCCAGCGATGCGTTCGCGGATCGTATCATCATCGGCGAACATGATATCTTCCTCCGCCTCTTCCATTAGTTCTGGCGGCACGGGGCGTGTCCCCACCACCAGGCGCGGTTTGGCTTTGAGATAGGTCTCTTTCGTCAGCAGCCACGACTCGCCCCCACCCAGCTCGTGCGGAATCTTGGTCTGTTCCAGCGGGTACTCGATCATCCAACGCCGGAATCCGATCGGGCTCTCGGCCACGATCAGCACCTCTTCCTGGCCCAGGTATTCCATGTGGTACTCCATCTTGGCTGCAAACAGGTGCGATCCGATCCGCAGGCCGCGATCGATTGCCAGGGTGTGGTAGCTCATCCCCACTTTCTCTGTCTCCATGCGCCCGTTAACGATCCCCACCAGGTAGCCGTCCACCTGCCCCATGAGCACATAAGCGCTCTTTACCCTGTAGCGGTACCAGGCCAGCAGCTCCCCATACAGCCGGGCGGCGACAATATCATAGTAGTCCCGCTCGATAAACAGGCATGGGTGGACAGATTTGAGGATGGCTGGTACGTCTTCGCGCACAGCCTGGCGCACCACCATTTTCTTCCCGTTCGCCAGAGCGATCACCTTGGGTGGATAGGGTGGCATCTCGTATTGGTGCGGTCGCAAGACCGCTTCAAGTTCCATATCAAGTGGCATTGATTACCTCCGTTTTAGATTAGTCTTGCCTTCGTTATCTGGCAGTCACCCTTTTGAGTGTTGCTGAGCATCTTGACTGGATGTCATTCCGATGGAGCGCCTTTTGCGACAGACGCCTTTTGCGACGAGGAATCCCTGCAAATAGAGTCTTTTCGATGAGCGATATAGGGATTCCTCCCCTTCACTGCGTTCAGGGTCGGAATGACATGGGCGGATGCTGATTGCATGATCCCCAACAACACTGTATAGGGAGACTGTCCATTATCTGAAATATCGTAAAGATCAGGAACAGGCAAAGGCGCATCAGCTCAAATTTACCTGGCTGATAGCATTGATTGAGTTGACATGCTTTGATTCGTAGGCGTCGCCGAAGCGGCTCTTGGGCAGGCTGGCTTTCTTCTCCATCAGCGCTTCGTATTCGTCATCACTCACAATCGCCACGCAGCGCCCGATGCACGACTCGCCATCCACAAAGCGCCAGGGGAAGAAGCCCACCGTCACACGGCGGTTGACCAGCAGGTCGATTTCCCCACCGATGCACTCGGCGTGCACAATGCCGAACGGGAACATTTCCAGGTGCATGAGCTGGTATTTGCTGTCATCGAAGAATTCAGCCAGCGACATGTTGAATTTCTTCTTGAAGACTTTCTCTGCCTGGCGTGCCTGACGCGGCATCCAATCCCGGATGATGGTGTTCATCGGGTGGTCGGCGCTGCCGCAGTCGACGCCGATCCAGCGCAGCTTCTTGGCCTTAGCCCAATCGGCAAACTCGCGGTCGGGTCCGGGATGCATAACCATGTAGCGTATTTCATTGGCGGTGGGCATATCCCAGCCGAAGTGGTGGTAGCCGGTGTGGATGATCAGGATGTCGCCCTCGCGCACCTCGACGCGCTCTTCGATCATCTTGCTGGTGTAGACGTCGTAGTCGCCGCAGATATCGCTCAGGTCGACCACCGCCGCTTCGTGCACCAGGTAGTCCATCTCCAGCGAGGCGATGTCTTTGCCGGGGGTGTGGAAATGGATTTCGCCATCCAGGTGGGTGCCCAGATGGTTGGAGTGGGTGACCACCTGCCCGTTAGCCCCATTCGGCGCCAGGCGCTTGAAATACTTCACCTGCAGCGGCTCGTACGTGGGCCAGGGTGGCGTCCCGATCCCCAGTGGGATAGTTAAGTCGATGAATTTCATATTTTGAATCTCCTTTTGTTAAGATCTGGAAACACGAAGGACACCAAGGACGCACAGAGACCACGAAGGTTGTTATAGTTGCTGCGCGTTTTTGTATCTACGATGTCCATTGGTTAAATGACCATTCGTTTAATGCCATGTTTCATCAGTGTGACTTTCCAGTTCAATAGAAAACCGATTTTGATATGGCTGAGTCTCATATAAGTCAATAGCTGCGCCTCGTGAATGGGGAGGAATTGATCGACCGTTTTATGTTCGACAATGATGAAATCGTTGACTATCATATCTATTCGATAACCTGGGTCAATCATTTCACCATCGTATATTATCGGGAGTGTCACCTCACAGTCAACCTTCAAATCCCGCTTTGTCAGTTCGTGAGCCAGGCACTTCTGGTATGCCGATTCGAGCAAACCTGGACCGAATGTCCGATGGATTTTTATAGCTGAGTCAACAATTGCCCCAGCCGCTTCCTCAATATCCATATCTCTTATGCATCTTGCGGTTTAATCACTATTCCATAAATCTTTGTGCATCTATGTGTACTTTGTGTTCCCCAAAAATATTAATCACCTCAAACATCTTCGTGCAACTTGGTGAAAACTTCGTGTACTTCGTGTTTTAAAAGTTTTTGATCGCCTCAAAGGCCTCCCGAAAGCACTCCTCCGGGGCGCGCAGTATGCCCGCGCCGACCATGCCCACGCCGGGGTCCTTGTGCGCGATGCCGGTGTTGATCTGCGGCAGGATGCCGGTCTCCATCACCTTGCGCACGTCGATGCCGCAGGGTGTGCCGCGGAAGTTCAGCGCCGGGATGGTGAACTGCTCGTGCTCGTCGTAGGTGATCTCATACATCTCCAGGGTGGCTTGCAGCGCCATCTGCGGGGTGCCCCCGACGAACTGGGTGATCGCCGGGGCGGCTGCCATCGCCATACCGCCGTATCCGGCGGTCTCGGTCACGGTGCTGTCGCCTATATCGGGATTGGCGTCCGCCTCGGTGAACTGCGGGAAGTACAACCCCTGCACCTTTCCAGCCGGGGCAACGAACCAGCGCTCCGGCATGCTGGATAGCCGTATGCCGAAGTCGGTGCCATTGCGCGCCATCACCGTGACAATGGTGCTGCCCTCTACCCCCTCGGCAGGCTCGAGCATGGCTTTGCCCGCCGGCATGCTCAAGTTGAGGAAGAAATGGTCGTTGCGATCGATGAACTCGATCACCTTCGCCAGGGTCTCGTTATCCTGGTTGGTGCGTGCCAGGGCTGGCCCGATAGCGCGCAGGAACAAGGATGTAGCGGCCCGGTTGCGGTTGTGGCATTCATCGCCCATGTGCATCGCCTGGGCAATCAGGCTGCGCAGGTCGATCCCATCCGGCAGAGTCTGCAGGGCGCGGTCCAAAGTAGGATACAGGTCGGTCTCCATCCATTTCAGGCGGGCGTACACCTCCGCTCCCATACCGCCGTAGCGCAGGACCTTGCCCAACCCTTCGTTCTGGGTGCAGTACGACAGGTTGCCGAACGCTTTGTTCTCGAGGATGAAGACCGGCATGGATGGGGAGACCACGCCTGCCATCGGACCTACACTGTGGTGATGGTGGCAGGGTGAATACTCGATCTCCCCGGATGCGGCGATACGGGCTGCCTGGGCTTCGTCTTCTGCGATGCCCTCATAGATTAACGCCCCCATTACCGCCCCCCGCGTAGGGCCGCACATGCGCTCCCAGGTGATTGGCGGTCCGGCGTGCAGGAGCATGCGATCGTGCATGCCGGGGATCACGTCTCGGGCAATCCCCATGCCCACCAGCACGGGCCGGCCTTGCTTGATGCGCCGGCAGACTTCGGTGTTGGCGGCCTCGATATCCACGCCGCTGCGCGTGACGCGCAGGCGCGGCACGCCCTCTGCCGGAGGGCGCCAGTCCACTTCGACCACCGGGACTCCCTGGGCTTTCACAGCCTCAGCCATGCTGCTCAGCCCGAGATTGATCACGCTCAGCGGTTTTCCGAACAAGTCGTTGATTTTTGTTTCGCTCATAGCTGCTTATTTGTTCACAATACGGGTGATTAATCTGGCCGCATCGGCATTGCTGGGGCGCACAATTACCCCGGCCTGCTCCAACGCCTGCACCTGGTGGCTCAAGCGCTGAGGGTCTGCCTCGGTGCCTGTCACGGAGGCGACGAAGACCAGCTGGCGGCCATCCGCACTGGCCTCGGCGCGTGCCTTGCGCACGGCCGCGCCTAGCTCGGTCGCCGGATTTGGATGCGCCCCGTAGCCGATGACCACATCCAGCAGGATGGCCGCGGTTTCTGGATCTCGGGCTTCCTGCAGCAGACGGCGGATGCGCAGGTCGTTGTCGATCATCGGGTGCAGGCGACCGACGGTGAACTCCTCTTCGCCCAGGTCGACGGCGGTGTGTCCAACGCTGCGGTTCGAATCAGGCAGCTTTTGGGAGTCATCCAGCGGGGCATTGGAGAGCACCGCTTCAGAGAGCAGATCGCGCCAGATCACCTGGGACTCGTAGCACAGCGTCCCCCCGGAGAAGAGGCCACGCAGGAAGCGCTGTTTGGGCTGCAATTGGGATCGCAGCTCTTTCGCAATGGCATCAAGCTCTCCAGAACGATCTGGTTGCGTAGGCAGACCAGGTCGGGCCAGCTCAGCTGCCAGGTAAGCGGCTTCTTCCAGGGTGCGAGTAAATTTCACTTTTCCCGCAACTCCATCGGGTGATGATTTCATTCCCAAAAAGCACACCACAGTCGGTTTGTCAGACCGGGATACCTGATCGAGCACTTTCTGGGCGACTGACTGGGCCGGCGGCTTGCTCACCAGAAGGATTACTTCAGTCGCCGGATCGTCCTGCAAAGCCTGGAGCCCTGCCAGCATCATGATCCCGCCCACTTCTTCCTTGAGATCACGCCCGCCGGTGCCGATCCCTTGCGTGATCCCAACGCCCCCCTTCGCCAGCAGGCAACTGACCTCCTGCAGGCCGGTGCCTGCCGCCGAGACAATCCCCACCGGTCCGCTCGGCAGCAGGTTGGCGAAGCCGAGCGCTGTCCCGTTGAGGATGGCGGTGCCTGCGCCGGGGCCCATCAGCAGCAGCCCGTGCTCGCTGGCGTAGCGTTTCAAAGCGATCTCATCCGCCAGGGAGACGTTGTCGCTGAAGAGCAGCACGTGCAAGCCCTGGCGCAACGCCTCCCAGGCCTCCTCGGCCGCGTAGCGCCCCGCGACCGATATGACGCACACGTTAGCCGACGGGCTGGCTTTTACCGCGCTGCGCAGGGTCTTGGGCTGGAATTCGGAAGTATCTGCCTCGGCCTGTTTCCCCTTCAGCAGCCTGTCGACCTCTGCCAGGGCGCGCTCCAGGGCGCCGTCCTCAGCGCTGAGTGCAATGACCAGGTCATTCGCAGTAGCTGCTTGCGCTTCCGCTGTGAGCAAACCTGCTCCTTCAAGGATTCCTTTGTTGGCCTCGGTCCCCATGACCACCGCCGCATCGGTCACGCCTGGCAGGCGGGCCAGCTCTTGAGCAACCAGCATCAGGCTGACCGAATCGTGGTATTCGCTGGGTTTGACTAAAGTATTAACTGGCACTGTTTGAGCTCCTTGAGACCTTGGACCGCTGACTGCCGTCCGCGGTCTGCCGTCATCATTCCACCATCCCCGCATCCTGCATAGCCAGGTAAACCTTCTCGGATGTGTACGGCGGTGCGCCCACCCGGATGCCGAGGGCGTCGTATATGGCATTGGCGATAGCCGGGATGGTGGGCACCATCGAGTGCTCGCCCACGCCGCGTGCTCCGAATGGGCCGTCGTCCTGCGGCACCTCGACGATAATCGCCTGGATGTTGTAGGGAGCGTCGGTGCTGGTGGCGATGCGGTAATCGACAAAGCTGGAGTTCTGCAGCACACCTTCTTTGAGCTGCAAGCCTTCGAACAGCGCCGTGCTGATCCCCTGGACAAAGCCGCCTTCGATCTGCGCCTTGACCATATCGGGATTGATGGCTTTGCCCACATCGAAAGCCGCTGCTCCGCGGATGATCTCCACTTTGCCCGTATCCATATCCACTTCCACCTCGACTGCCTGTGCGCCGGTGGTATAGTGCACCACGGCGCGCGGTCCCTGACCGGTCTCCGGATCCAGGTTGGTGACATAGGTGGGCATGAAGTTGCCGCGTCCGAGCACCGGACCGCCGATCCACCCGGCGTCATTGGGGAGTGGGATGCCGTAGATGACGATGTTCTTCAGCGGGATTGATTCTTCCGACTTGTAGGAGATCACTTTCCCGTCGATGATGTCCAGGTCGTCGGGGTTTTCGTCCCAGGCCTTTGCCACCATATCAAGGATCTGCTTGCGGGCATCCCGGCCCGCGGCTGCGACAGCGTTGCCCATGCTCCAGGTCAGGCGGCTGGCAACTGTCTGCCACTCGTAGGGGCTGTAATCGGTGTCTACCGGGCCAGCTACGCGCACCGATTCCATCGGCACCCCCAGCGATCCGGCTGCGATCTGCGCCGCTATGGTGAACGAGCCCTGACCGATATCCTGTCCGCCGACGCTGACTGTGACCGTGCCGTCCTCATTCAATGCTACCCGTGCGCTGGAGCCAGCATTGGGCGGCATGGCGGGGGCCTTCCACATCATGGCGATGCCCTTGCCGCGCCGCTTGTTTGGAGCGCTGGGTGGATCCTTCCTGCCCCACCCGATGGCGTCGGCAGCTTTGACCAGGCACTCCGATAATCCGGTGGGGTGCATGATCATGCCTGTCACCAGCGTATCGCCAGCCTTGACGCAGTTGATCTTGCGAAATTGGACCGGGTCCATTTGGATAGCGTGTGCCAGCTCGTCGATGCACTGCTCCAGCCCGGCGTGCCTCTCGGGCATGCCGAAGCCGCGC
>CAZGIX010000006.1:0-57138 GCA_964525785.1 uncultured Anaerolineaceae bacterium | reverse complement strand
GAGCCACACCGGATGAAATGGACACTGCCACGGTGAGGATATAGTCGGTGAGCAGAGCTGCGCCAGCGGTCTGGGCAGGCAGCTCGCCCAGGTTGTCGCGGGCGACGATGTAGGCTCCTCCACCGCCAGGATAGGCGTGAATGGTCTGTTCGTAAGAGAACGTAAGGATAAAGAGCAGCCCGACAATAGCCAGCGAGAGGGGTATGGAAATGCCAAAAGCCCCCATACCTGCAGCTGCCAGAACGACCAGCATCTCTTGGGGTGCATAGGCCACTGACGATAGGGCATCGGAAGAAAAAACCGCCAGTCCCACGGCTTTTCCTATCGCCTGATGGGGGGCATCCGCGGTGCTGAGGGGCTTCCCGATCAACCAGGTGCGCCATGAAGACTCGGGTTTGTAGTCGACTTCGCTGATCACCAGATCAGGCGCCACGGCGGGATTTGTGTTTAGTAATTTTGCAGACATGAACCGGTATATCCTTTTCTAACCTTAAAAATTTACCAGCCCAAAGTTATGCAGACATAAAAATATTACCCAAAGGCATAAAGAAATAATAAAAATGGTGGTTAATACCTGAGAATCGTGAGGAGGGGTTACTTCTTTTCCCGTTATATCGTCCTGATGTTAAGCTGGGAGCTTTGCGGAACGAAGATCCGCAAAGCTCCCTGAGAGTGGATCACCACCAGAACGGGCGGTTTATAGTATCAGTTACGCCTGACACCTAAGAACAGGCTCGCGCCGTCGATCTTGTGTTCTTCTGTATAAGCCCCCTCGGGTGGATCGCCTGCCACCAGCTCGGTGGTCAGGGTCTCGGCCTGGATGTATTCGCTCCAGGCGCGGAATACAGCCTCCAGCTCGACCTGCGCCCGGTAGAAGGTGCTGATACGGTCAGAGATATCGAAGCCAGCCTCTTTGCGCATGGATTGTACGCGGCGCACTACCTCGCGTGCCAGTCCTTCGGCTTTCAGCTCGGGGGTGATATTGGCATCCACCGCCACGGTAGCCAGCTTATCGGCGGCGACCGCCAGCCCCTCTGCAGGCCGGGTCTCTACCAACACTTCCTGCGGCGCCAGCTCGACGATCTCTCCATCCACTTCCAGCGTGACTGGCAGGCCAGCGGCTACGCTGGCAGCTACTCCGGAGGGATCAAGGGCCGCCAGGGCGGCACGGACCCTGGGGAACCTGGCCCCGAAGCGCGGGCCGAGCAGCTTATTGTCCGGCAGGACATGATATGTGACCAGCCTGCCGGCCTCCTCGACGAACTCGAAAGCCTTGACGTTGAGCTCGTCCATGACGACCTCTACCAGCTCGGGGTTCAGGCTGCGCCTGCCCCCTGCATAGGCCAGGACCCGCCCCAGCGGCTGGCGCACTTTCAGCCCGGCAGCGTTGCGGGCGCTCAGGCCCAGGCTGGCGACCTGGCGCGCCAGCTCCATCTGCTCGAGCAGATCCTCGTCAATCACTGCCAGGTCGCCCTGGGGCCAGGCAGTGTGGTGGACGCTCTCATAGGCTGTCGGACGCACCGAGCGCACCAGGTTCTGGTACATGGCCTCAGTCAAGAACGGGATGAAAGGCGCCAGCAGACGGATGAGCTTGACCGAGACGTGATAGAGGGTCTCATAGGCCGTGTTCTTGTCTGCGTCGTGCTCGCTCTTCCAGAAGCGGCGTCGGCTGCGACGCACATACCAGTTGCTCAGATCGTCAAGCAAGGCCTCCAGGCTCTGGGTGGCAGTCAGGCTGTCAGAGTTTTCCAGGGCCTCGGTGACGCGACCGACTGCCTGGTTGAGGCAGGCCAGGATCCAGCGGTCGAGCAGGTTGTCGCTGTGCGGGGTTGGACCTTCAGGGCAGGTGGGGTCGAAACTCTCACCACCCTCACCCCCCCTGCCCCCCTCTCCCGCTTCACGGGAGATGGAGGAGGGGGATGGGGGGTAGGGAGTGATGGAGGGTTCCCACCCGTCCAGGCGAGCGTAAGTCGCCAGAAAAGAATATACGTTCCAGAGTGGGATGAGGAAGCGCCGGCGGGCTTCATCGCCGCGGTTGTAGCCGAAGAGCAGGTCGTTCTCCGGCTTGTGAGCACAGAACAGCCAGCGCATGACGTCCACGCCTATCCTGTCGGCGGCCTCGTTAAACTCGATCGAGTTGCCCCAGGACTTGTGCATCGGACGCCCATCCTCCGCCAGCAGGGTGGCGTAGCCAAAATTCTCCAGGAATGGGGGACTGCTGTCCACTACGGTCGCCATCGCTAGCAGGCTGTAAAACCAGTTGCGGAACTGCCCGGGGAAGGACTCGCTGATCCATTGAGCCGGGTACCAGGCGCGCCAGTAATCCGGGTCAGAGCGGTAGCGCAGGGTGCTGAAAGGCACAATGCCCGCATCCAGCCAGGGATTGCCTACGTCCAGGATGCGGCTCATTCTGGCATGGCACTTGGGGCACTCCAGTTGGACTGCATCGATCATGGGACGATGTGGGGTGTGACCTTCGAACTCGTCCCAACCAGCCACGGCGCGCTGCTTCAACTCAACCTCATCCCCAATTACTTCGTAGTGCCCGCAGCTCTCACACTTCCAAATGGGCAGCGCCAGCCCCCAATAGCGCTTCTTGCTGATCATCCAGTCGTGCATGTTATGCAGCCAGTCCATCTCGCGTGAATAGCCAAACTCGGGGATCCACTTGATCTGGTCAACCACGTCCATGATCTGGTAACGCAGGCTGCGAGCTTTTTCCTCAGCAGTCAAGGTTTCGCGCGGTTTGTCGTAGACCTCGCCCATACTGATGAACCATTCGTCCACCAGGCGGAAGATCAGCTCGGTCTTGCAGCGCCAGCAGGTCGGATAGCGGTGGGTATAGGGCTCGACGTGATAGAGCAGGCCTTTGCGCTCCAGGTCGTCGAAGATCGGGTTGGCAACCTCACTGACCTGCATGCCGCTCAACCAGCCGAAGTCTTCGATGAAGTGGCCTTCCTCTTCCAGGGGGGCAATCAGAGGCAGCCCATATTGGCGACCTAATTGAAAGTCTTCTGCACCGCAGGCGGGAGCGATATGGACGATGCCGGTGCCTTCGCTCTCGCCGACCTCGTCCCAGGGGATGACCTGGTGGGCTGTGACGGCGCTGACAGCTGGGCGGTCAGCCATACCGAGCAGGCGCTTATCCAGACTGGTATTGCCACCGGGCTGCCGGGCAGCGGGCAAGTCATCGAACGGACCGTCGTATGTCCAGCCGACCATCTGGCTGCCTTGCAGCTCACCGAGTACCTGGGTATCGCCGCGCAGCATGTGCAGGGTGCCCTTAGAGAGGTAGAACACTTCGTCCCCCTGCCGTACCTTGAGGTAGGTAAGGTCCGGCCCGACGGTGGCAGCCACGTTGCTGGTCAGCGTCCAGGGCGTGGTGGTCCACACCAGCAGGGCTTCGGGCAGGCCCGTCTCGGGATCGAGCCGGCGACCACCGGATGCATCCTGACTGCGGGATGCATCCCGCAAGGGAAAGCGCAAGGTTACGGCGCGGTGGGTGAGCTCGGCGTAGCCATCGGTGACGATCTCATGCTGGCTGATGGCTGTAGCGCAGCGGGGACACCAGGGCATCACGTCTGCGCCGCGGTACAGCCAGCCGTTCTGCCAGCATTTCTTCAGGAAGGTCCAGATCATGTAGTTGTTTTCGTTGGAGAAGGTGAAGTAGCTGCCGCCCAGCTCTGCCAGTCCCAGCCGTCCGACGATCTGCTCAACGGTATCAGTGACCGGTCCATCCGGACCCTGCACCGTGATGACCTGGAACGGATCTTCCATCAACCGGTCAGCCAGCCAGCGCAGGTGTTCAGGATCGTTCCAATCCATCCAGTAACCCAGCCGGATAGACTGTTCGGTCATGATTGCGGCAAAGCGCAGGACGCGCGCCTTGCACTTGCGCACGAACAGCTCCAGCCCGTAGTCTTCGATGTCTTTCTTGCTCGTAAAGCCCATCTCCCTTTCGACTTCGACTTCGACCCACAGGCCCTGGCAATCGTAGCCGTTCTGATAGCGCAGCTTGCGGCCGCGCATGGTCCAGAACCGGTTGAAAAGGTCCTTATAGGTGCGGCCCCAACCGTGGTGCACACCCATCGGATTGTTGGCAGTGATGGGTCCGTCAATGAACGACCAGTGCGGGTCGTGGTCATGCAGGCTGCGCAGTTTCTGGAAGGCGTTGCTTCGTTTCCAGAAGGCGAGCAGCTCCCGCTCCTGGGCGGGAAAATCGATTTTGGCGGGAATTTCGTTGAAAGGCATAAGATCTCCTTGGCTGCGAGAATAGAGAGTCGAGATTCGAGAATTGTCTTATCACGAATCTCTATTCTCTACTCTCCATTCTCGAAATGAAAAAACTCTCGTCCCAAATTCAGGGACGAGAGTGAGCTGGTCGGGCCACTCGCGCGGTACCACCCTGGTTCCTGCAGCATGCAGGCACCTTAGTGGGTACAGACCTGTTTCCTGGTCTATACTCCTGCCCTGGATAACGGCTGGCGAGTCCGGCGTGTTTACTGGGGTAAAGGCAATTGGTAAATAGTAATTGGTCGATAAGGTAATTAGGCGACCAAAAGCCTAATTGCCTGATTCCTGATTACCAATTACCTGCCCCGTTCAACTTGCGGCTCCGGAAGGATTTTCAGCCCGCTGGTCTGCCCCGGCTCGCACCATCCCGGGGTCGCTGGCAGACCGCCGCTCCGTGTAGCCGGCGGGCATACTCGTTTCCATCAAAGCCTTTATAAAATCTGGTAGGCGGGATTATGCCACACTTCCCGGTTGGGGTCAACCGTGCATGGCAGAAAGAACATGGCTTTCTCACGAAGGGGTTTGGAGTGGTCGAGAAAGGTGCAGTGAAAACCTTGCATACGGCGAGGAGATAGGCATTCCTGGAGTGTATAATAAACCCACGCAATCAGGTGCCAATAGACAACAATCATGAGGAGCGAAGCTCTATGGCGAACGGGACCGGCAGTGCAGCCTTAATCGAAACAAAGAATCTGGTCAAACGCTACGGAGACAAGATTGCTGTCGATGACGTCAGCTTCGATGTCTACAGCGGGGAGGTGTTTGGCTTCTTGGGCCCGAACGGAGCAGGCAAAACGACCACGATCAAGATGATCGTCGGTCTGCTGCAGCCCACTTCGGGGAGCGTCAAGGTGGCGGGGTATGATGTCCAGGCGCAGCCTCTGCTGGCTAAAGCCGCCAGCGGCTATGTTCCGGATACGCCCAATCTCTATCCCAAGCTTTCAGGCAGGGAGCTGCTGCGCTTCGTGGGCGACTTGTACGAGCTCGACCGCCAGCAGGTCGAGCGGCGTATCGATGAGCTGCTCAGGCTGTTCAGCCTGGTAGAAGCCGGGGACGATTCGATCGATTCTTACAGCCACGGCATGCAGCAGAAGACATCCCTGGCGGCAGCGCTGATGCATGATCCCAGGGTGTTGGTGCTGGACGAGCCGACCGTGGGGCTCGATCCGCGCTCGGCGCGGTTGATAAAAGACATGCTGCGCCAGATAGCTAACCGGGGGGCAGCCGTATTTCTATCGACGCATATCCTGGAGATCGCCGAGCGTATGTGCGACCGGATCGGGATCATCAATCAGGGCAAGCTGATCGCGGTTGGCAGCATGGAAGAGCTGCGCTCGCTGGGCAAGGGTGAGACCAGTTTAGAAGATATCTTCCTGGGCCTGACCGGGGGCACCGAATACGCCGAGATTGCCGAGGTGCTGGGATGACAAGCGCAGCTCTGGATCACGTTCAGCCAGGCGCGAACATGTGGCGCAGCGTGGGAAAGCTGCTACGCTTGCGCTGGGTGATCTTTGCCAGCGGGTTCCGGCGCGGCAAGCTGCGGGGCAAAATCACCACCATCATCCTGGGCTTGCTGGTGGTGGGCGGCCTGGCGCTGGCTTTCGTACTGAGCTGGCTGATGCTGCGCTTCCTGCGCTCCCCTGATCTGGCTCAGTTTGTGGGCGATATCAAACCCTTTCTTGAAAGTGTGCCGGTGGTGGTGGTGTCGATGGCATTTATCGGCATCCTGATGACCAGCTTCGGCGTGCTGCTGCAGGCTTTATACCTGGCAGGGGATATGGAATTCTTACTCAGCGCCCCGGTGCCAATCCGGGCGGTTTTCATCACCAAGCTGCTGCAGGCCATCCTGCCAAACTTCAGCTTGATTTTGCTGTTCGGCCTGCCGGTACTGTACGGGTTGGGGGCTTCGAGCGGGTATAACCTGCTCTATTACCCCCTGGTGCTGGTGGTGCTGGCATTCCTGGCGCTGTCGGCGGCTGGATTGGCCAGCCTGCTGGTAATGGCAGTGGTGCGAATCTTCCCGGCGCGGCGGGTGGCAGAAGTGCTCGGCTTTCTGGTCGCAATCGTGTCGTTCACCTGCTCGCAGTCGGGACAATTTATGAACTACGGTGATGTCTCCGCTGATCAGGCCGTGCAGGCTATTAACATGACCACGCGCCTTAACACAGCCTGGTCACCGTTGGCGTGGGCTGGGCGCAGCCTGGTGGAGATCGGTGAAGGGCGCTGGCTGAGCGGTATGGGGCTGCTGCTGCTTACCCTGGGGCTGACGGGGGGTATATCTGCGCTTTCCCTGGCGACTGCCGAGCGGCTGTACTACTCCGGCTGGGCCAGCGTGCAGATCAGCACACGCAAGAAAGCCGCCCGCGCTCAGCGCCCGGTAGTGCGCTCTGCGGCCCGGGCAGGTGTTTTGAGCAGAATCGTGTCCCCTGCAGTGAGCGCCATCCTGGCAAAGGACTTGCTGATGCTGCGGCGAGACCTGCGCAGCATGTCCCAATTGGTCACGCCCCTGATATTGGGCATCGTGTACGCCTTCATGCTGCTGCGGAGCGGCGGCGAGCCGCCAGCCGGGCGTGGCGAAGCGCCGCCAGTATTTATGGAAGCCATGAAAAACCTGGCGGTCTATGGCAACGTGGGCATCTCGCTGTTTGTCAGCTGGTCGCTGCTCTCGCGGCTGGCGGCAATGGGTTTCTCGCAAGAAGGCAAGAGCTATTGGATGTTGAAGGCCGCCCCAATCAGCACGGCAAAACTGCTCAGCGCCAAGTTTCTGGTGGCGTACCTGCCGACCCTGGCTTTGGGTTGGGGATTCCTGGTGATCATCTCGCTGGTGCAGGGCACGAGTTTGGGGACAGTGCTCTTCAGTATGGCGGCGGTCTGCCTGATTATTGGCGCGACAGCCGGGCTGAACCTGGCGTTCGGCGTGGTGGGGGCGAATTTCAATTGGGAGGACCCGCGCCGCATCTCGCAGGGCACCAGCGGGTGCCTGGGCGCGCTGGCAAGTTTTGTGTTCCTGGCTGTCAGTTTGGTGCTGTTCTTTGGACCGGCGCTGCTGGCGAGCCTGATGGGCTGGTCGGAGGCGGTTGGGCAGGCAGCCGGTCTGATCCTGGGAGGGGCCGCCTGCCTGGTAGTGGCCATCGTGCCGCTCTGGCTGGTGCGCGGCAGAGTAAGCAGGCTGGGGGAAGAGTAAGTCGTCCTTAACCATTCCAGGGGGCCGGAGCAAAGATAATGAAATTCATACCCCAGAGATACCTTATTGCCGCGCTTTTATTTATGGTAAGCTGCATGGCGATCTCGCCGGGAAGGCAGGCGGTTTCTGCCCAGACAGCGGGCGACGGCGACTGGGCAGAGGAATTCGCATCAGGCGGGCTGGACGGTGTGGTGTATGCCCTGGCGGTCGATGGGCAGGGCAACTTGTATGCGGGCGGCGAGTTCACCAGCATCGCTGGACTGGTGGTGAATCATATCGCCCACTGGGATGGATCTGAATGGTCAGCGCTGGGCAGCGGCATTGAGAATATTGTCAACAACCTGGCAGTCGACTCGCGCGGCAACGTCTATACCGACATCCTGGTCACCGCCAGCGACAGCCTCCCCGACACGGCTATCGCCCGCTGGGATGGCTCAGCCTGGAGCAACGTTGGGGCAGGGCTGGGCAGCCTGGTGGACAGCCTGGCCGAAGGAAGGGACAGCAACCCGATCGTCACTGACCTGGTCGTGGACGGTCAGGATCGCCTGTACGCCGGCGGCTACTTCTACTTGATCCAGACTGACCAATATATCGGTTACGTCGCCCGCTGGGATGGCGACCGGTGGGTGCTGCTGGGCAGCGGGATCAACAGCACGGTGTACGCGGTTGCGGTGGATGGCGAGGGCAATGTCTATGCAGGCGGTGAATTCACCGCCGCGGGTGATGCCACTGCCAGCTACATAGCCCGCTGGGATGGTGCTGCCTGGAATGGGCTGGGCGGTGGTATGGATGCTATGGTAGATGAGCTGGCGGTCGACGCAGATGGGAATCTGTATGCGGCGGGGGCGTTCAGCCGGGCAGGCGAGACAAGCGCACAGTTTATAGCCCATTGGGATGGCTCTAGCTGGAGCGCGCTGGGCAGCCCACCGGCAGGCGACACGCCAGCGATCTTCAGCCTGTCAATGGATGCAGACGGCAATCTGTATGCCGGCGGGTGGTTCAGCTCGATCGGTGATGTGGAAGCCAGCTATCTGGCGCGCTGGGACGGCGCTGCCTGGAGCGCATTGGGCGGTGGGGTGAACGAGCGGGTGTTCACCGTGGCGACGGGCGCCGACGGGCAGGTGTATGCCGGCGGATTCTTCACCCAGGCGGAGGGCAAAGCGGCGCACCACCTGGCCCGCTGGGATGGGACTGCTTGGAGCGGATGGAGCGAGGGCTCCGGTAGCGGGATGAACGCTGAGGTGGACGCCCTGGCTGTGGGCACTGGCGACGAGCTGTACGCCGGGGGGTATTTCAGTATGGCTGGCAGCCGTGCTGCCAGCCGCGTAGCGATCTGGGATGGTGAGAGTTGGGACGCACTGGGCAGCGGGGTGGGTGCCGCCGTACATGCCCTGGTGGTGGGAGAGGACGGCGCCCTATACGCGGGCGGCGAGTTCACCAATGCCGGAGATGTGAGCGCCAGCCGCGTTGCCATGTGGGATGGCTCGACCTGGAGCGCCCTGGGCAGCGGAATGGAGGCCGAGCACAGAAGCCCGGTAGTGATGGCGCTGGCAGTCGACGGGCGGGGGAACCTTTTCGCGGGCGGCGATTTCAACCGGGCAGGCGGGGTGGAAGCCAGAAATATCGCCAAGTGGGATGGATCTGCCTGGAGAGCGTTGGGCGCCGGGTTGGATGGGCAGGTGAACGCTCTGGTCGTTGATTCGGGGAACAATCTATATGCTGGCGGGTGGTTCACATCCACTGGGGGCGTGCAGGTCAATGGAATTGCTCGCTGGGACGGAGGGAGCTGGAGCGGGCTGGGCGATGGGGCCAGCAGCGTGTATGCACTGGCGATCGACAGCCAGGATAACCTGTATGCCAGCGGCATGTTCTCCATCACCCCGGGTGACAGTGCTTTTACCGACTACCTGGCGCGCTGGGATGGCTCAGCCTGGAACAGCCTGGATGGTGGGGTCGACAACTTCGTGCATGCCCTGGTCGTGGATGGGGATGGCAATTTGTACGCCAGCGGCGAGTTTGCTACCGCCAGCTTCGATTGGCTCAACCCCGCGGATGGGTTGCCGGCCAATCGTATCGCCCGCTGGGATGGATCTGCATGGAGCGCGCTGGGCAGCGGCATCGGCGGCGAAGGGGAGTATGCGCTGGTCACGTCCCTGGCCGGTTCCGGTAGGGATTTATACGCCGGCGGCAGCTTTGGCGTGGCGGGAGGGGTGCCATCCGCTAATATCGCCCGCTGGCGAGCCCGGGAGGCGCTGCCTACCGCAACCAATATGGTAAATCCGACCGCGACTGAGACTGCCGCGGATCCAACCGTGACGCCCAAATCGCCAGATCCAACGCGGACCGGGGTACCTGCTGCCAGCGCCAGCACATCTCTGCCCACTGCCGCGCCCTCAGCAGCGGCTGCCGAGGCGCAGATCGCGTCGCCCGGTCGAATGGCTTCCTATGTGACGATTGGAGGCCTGGCGATCCTGGCTGTCTTGGGTATCGGATTGCTGTGGGTATGGTCACGGCGCAAGGACGACCAGAGTTAGCGCGGCCATCGCCTTAGTGCGGGTATGCTATAATCGCTATCTGGCATCTTATTTATCAACATTGCTCCAAGACCCGTATACCGAAGGAGCCGATGATGGCTGAGCTTAAAACTAAAGTGAACGACCGCAGCGTTGTGGATTTCCTGAAGGGTGTACCGGACGAAAGAAAGCGCCAGGACAGCTTCACTATCCTGGAGATCATGCAGCAGGTCACCGGTGAGGAAGCTAAGATGTGGGGAGACAGTATCGTTGGGTTCGGCAGCTACCACTACCGCTATGCCAGCGGACAAGAAGGGGACTGGCTCCTGGTCGGTTTCTCGCCTCGCAAACAGAACTTGACCCTGTATATAATGCCGGGATTCGACCAGTACGGTGAGCTGCTTCAGCGCCTGGGAAAGTTCTCGACCGGGAAATCGTGCCTGTATATCAAGAAGTTGGGAGATGTCGATCAGGCAGTCCTGAAGGATCTGGTGCACCAATCCGTCGAGCACATGCGTAATATTACCAAATGAGCCGTGCAGACGGAATACCGGCAAACTCAATCCATCCCAAAAGCCGCGCGGAGTGGCGCGCCTGGTTGGAGCAGAATCACAATCAGGCAAAAGGCATCTGGCTGATCAGCTACAGTAAAACCAGCGGCAAGCCACGCATCGAGTACGAGGAGGCAGTAGAGGAGGCGCTTTGTTTCGGTTGGGTGGACAGCAAAGGAAAGAAGCTGGATGGCGAGCGCACGATGCTGTGGTATGGGCCGCGCAGGCCCGGATCCGGCTGGGCGAGGACGAACAAAGGGCGCGTGGAGAAGCTGATCGCGGCTGGGCGGATGGCTCCAGCAGGGCTGGCAAAAGTCGAGGCGGCGAAACAAGATGGCTCCTGGTATGCGCTGGATGGCGTGGAGGCGCTTGAAATCCCGCCAGACCTCGAAGCAGCTCTGGCAGCCCACGGGAAGGCCCGTGAGAATTGGGATGCGCTCCCGCGCTATATAAAACGCAACGCCCTACTGTGGATCACCACCGCCAGGCGCCCGGAAACGCGCGCAAAACGCATTCAGGAAACCGCTCGCCTGGCAGCGGAGAATAAGCGCCCCAATCGGTAATTTGCTCATCCCCCCGACCCCCTTCCCCCGGGAAGGGGGAGAAGATTGGCGAAAATTGAGACAAATCCCCAAAACGCTCTTGAGGGTCAATTAATCAAAACGACACACCCCGAATTTGATCGGGGTGTGTCTTGTTGATACTAAGGGCTAACTACTGGCCAGCTAACTCGAACAGATTGAAGATATACGGCAGGTAGATCCCAGGGGTCAAGAACACCAGCCGCCCTTCGATGGTTGGTGCGATGACTTCCTGGTCCATGATGTAGCCGATGACCGCGTCGCGCACGTAGTACTGCGTGTCGTGCTCGATCTGATCGAGCGGCCACAGGGACACACCGCCATCGTTGAAGTTGCACGATCCCGCCGCCAGGTAGTTGACCGTCGAGACGTGATAGTAGGTATCCGCATCGTCGAAGTCTACTACTTCCCCGTTTGCTTCCAGAGACAGCACATTGTTGCCATCTGGCAGCGCGGGATATGTATCGCGGTAGGTGATCTTGCCGACGCTGTTGATATCCAGCATGCAGGTGGTGTAGTAGGAGTAGCCGCCGAAGTCTGGAACATACTTGTAGTAGTAGTAGTTGCGGTAGCCACGTTCCAGTATCGCCTTGAGCTGCGGCCCATTGATCTGCATCGTGACCAGCGAGTTCTCATACGGCATGAGAGTGAACATGTCGCTGACAAGCAACGTCGTCGGAGAGATTGGGGTAGCAAACTCCGCCACCATGCGATTGGTCATGGCGCCAGAGATGTGGAAATCCACATCGATCCCGTTCTGGGCCAGCTCCCACACAGCAGCATCGGCTTGCAGGTTGGCAGCGTTGGTCTCCTGGGTGAAGGCCTCCAGCGCGTCCAGCGGGTAGTGCGTCTCCCCAAGCTCCCGGTTGTTGTATTCAGCCAACAGCGCGACGTAGGGATCCACGATGGCTTTGATTACTGGATCCTCCACCGTGGAAGCGCTAACGGGGATGTTTGTCCCGGCGCGAGCGACGACCTCATAACCACCCAGACCGTCAGGCAGCAGGCCCAGGGCAACTTCGCCCAGATATGTATTGTAGCGATTCGACTGGGTGACGAGCACAGGATTCCCGTCCGGGTTGGCAAGCATGGCCGGCAGGAACTTGTATTCACCCGAAGCAGCCGTCTGCTTGGTCGGATCGGTATGGCTGTGTCCGCCGACGATGGCGTCGATCCCGGCGACCTGCGCAGCCAGGTTGGTATCGACGTTGTTATCCACCTCGATACTGGCTGGATTGGTGGTAAATCCGATGTGGGTAAGCGCAACCACGGCGTCATTGGCATCTTCGAGGTCGGGCACCTGGTTGAGGGCTTCCGTGATCGGATTGGTGAAGGTCAGGCCGGGGATGTTGCTGGGCAGCTCGTAGTTCGGTATGCGGTGGTTGCCGATTCCCAGCACTGCCAGGTCTACATCCGGTCGTCCGGCTGTCACCGGCAACGTGACGGTGATGTAATCTTGAACTGGGACTTCGTCCAGGCCGTAAGTTCCGTCGTCCACGATGTTTGCCTGCAGGATGGGGAATGCCGCCTGCCCGAGTGTGCCGGTGAAGATGTAGCTGCCAAAGTTGAACTCGTGGTTGCCTAACGTCATGGCGTCATAGTCCATGGCATTGAAGGCAGCAATGAGTGGGTGGGTCTGCTGGGCGAGCGGGAGCGGCGTCCCATCCGCAGAGAAGCCTGTGAAGGCTGACTTGAAGTAATACATCATTGAGTCGCCCTGGATGTTATCGCCAGCGCTCAGCAGGAGCGTGCGGTCCGGATTCTTGGCCCGTTCCAGGTTGATCAGCGTCGCCAGCTGGGCGTAAGCAGGAGCCAAACGTCCGTGCGAATCGTTGTGGTGCAGGACAGTGACCGGCACGACCTGGAGAAGATCATCCGGATCGTAAGTATCTGTGCCATTGCGTGTGATGCGCCCATCCAGCGTTTCGTCGTATGGATCGGAGATCGGGTAAGCCGTGCTCACGAAGCGCTCCACGCCATCCAACATATCTCCCCAGTACGTGTAATTTGCGAAGTACTTGAAGGGGATATAGCCGTCCTGACCGGCAGGGGCCAGGAACTCGTTGGTGGCGATACGGTAGGTCTTCGTCAGATCGAGAGGCACCAAGGCACTGGTGGCCTTATCCCAAACCTCGATATCGTAGGCTCCCCAGGCATAAACTGCCCCGCCAGAATCCGTGTAGCGATAGAATTTGTATTCGATCCCTGACACCTGGAGCGCGCCTTTGAACAGGGTAGCGCTCTGGTTAAGCAGCTCGACAATTTGTGCACCGGTCATATCGCCAACAACTGTCTGGTTGCCGAAGGGCAGGACGCTGTACAGGATACCGTGGGTGAGGGTGTATGGCAGGGTTCCCGTTATGGGGAATGTGATGTCAGCGCGCAAGCCGCCCGCGTTGTTGAACACCATGTCCACGTCGTTCTCGGTAACAGCATCGTTGTTCAGGTCGCCGTAGATGGCATCGTTGATGAACTTGCCCATCTCCGAATCGCCGTTGTAATTGCGCGTGATGTTTACATTGGTGTAGCCGATCACACGGTTGATCTCAGCCTGATACCAGGGATCGCTGGACCATAGGGCGATGCGGGCGAGGACACCTGGGTCCTGCGGGTCGCCGGTTCCGACCACGATGCGCTGCCAGGCGATGCTGACATCACCCGTATCCTTATCGACGGTGATGTCGGCGCGGCCCAGCTTGCGCCCAGCGTAATGCGCTGAGACAACTGTGGTCTCGGTCCCTTCCGGGATAACCGCGAATTCCAGATCGGTGTGGCTGTGCCCACCGATGATCAGATGCACCGGCATGCCGGCTTCGGTCAGGTTGACCGCCAGGGTCTGGTCACCGTAAACATCAAAACCGTAGCCGTAGCCGCCATCGGTGAAACCCAGGTGGCTGAGCACTACCAGCACCTCGGCGCCCGCCGCGACGACTTCATCATAATAGTGAGTAATCGAGTCGGTAGGCTCTTTGAAACACAGGCCCGCGGTGTTGCCAGCCAGGGTGATGAAGGGGGTTTCCTGAGTTGTAACGCCGAATATGCCCACTGTCACAGTATCTGCGCCAGTGCCGACGGTGCGCGTGATCCACGGTGTGGCCCATGCGGGGGTCTCCCAACCGGCTGTGGCGCAATCGTCGGTGTCATCGACGACAATATTGGAGGTGACAAAGGGGAATTCCGCTTGCTGGGTCCGGCTGATTAAAACGCTCTGCGCCCAGTCGAATTCATGGTTGCCGAACGTGGAGGCATCGTAACCAACGTAGTTATATACGTCGATGGTCGACTCGCCGTAAAACAGATTCGACAACAGCGTCCCCTGCATGATGTCACCGGCATCCAGCAGAAGCGTATTGCTGATGCCCACCTCAGCTCGCACCTCGTTGATCTTATAGGCCAGGCGCGCCATGCCGGGGTTGCTGCCAGCCAGGTCAAGGTTGCCGTGGAAGTCATTGTGGTGCATCAGGGTGATGGTGACGGTTTCGTCCGGAGCGGTGCTGACCGCCTGATTGGGAACCTGGGTGTTAGCCAGTACAGGCGAGAACACGATCGCGAGCAGGACGAAAAAGGAAACGAGTGATAGGGTCCATTTAGCTCTCATCTATATCTCCTAGTATGTCTTTCATGCGGTGAAAGTGGTTGAATTTTTGTTATATCTACTTGAAGGTAAGCAGCATAAAGTAATCAGTCGATCTCGGGTCACCTCCTGTCGTTATAGATTTACCAGTAAAAGAATTCGTGGAGTCTCTTCGCAATCTGTACCAGCAATCAGGAATCCCCCCACAGGATGCCTGCAATCATTATATACTATTTGTTGCCATTTTCTAGTGAGAATGCTCATGCCTGGAGTGGACAGAAATCTATTTTTATACATGCCGGTCTACGGGCAGCAGCACAACTGTAAATCAGAGATATTGAATGTTTTAACGTTATATTTCCCATTTCTTTGTATAATATGCGGCGGTGGTCATCCGGTGCGGGTGTGAAAGGATGGCCTCAAGGGAAATTGATAATTCCCCATAGCCTGTATCAGCGTTCTTATCCAAATGAGGAGGAAATAGATGAAACGGATAGGTCTGATTTTTCTGTTGTTTATATTCCTGACGGGCAGCCTGCCTGCCAGATCGGCTGTCAATCCCCCTGCCCAGCCGCAGGGCGCATCCCCCGCGTCCGCGTTCAGGCCGGATAGCATCCCCGCGCCGATCCAGGGTGCCCCTAAGCCGACCATCCAGGTTTCCCCGAACCACGGTCTCCCGGGGGCAGCGCTGGCAGTTTCCGGACAGGGCGTGGCACCGTATCCGGGCGTGCGCCTGGTCTGGCTGGACGAGGAGACGACGGCAACCCTGCAGGTCGTGGACCTGGATGGAAGCGGAGATTACAATGCCGCCATCCATATTCCAGATACCCTCTCACCAGGGCCAGGGCGGGTGTGCGCGGCTGTGACCGGAACCGACCTGGCTGCCTTCGAGTGCGTCGTTATCAGCGTCGACGCGCCCACTCCAGGCAGCCTGTCTGGCGCCCTGCCTCTGACAGGCGTCGCCAACCGTTCGCCTGCCCTGCCGTCAGCGATAGACGCTTCCCTCAATCTATATGACCAGCAAGGAAATATCGTTGCCGGTGTACCAATCCAAAACAATGGAACGTTCACATTGAACAATGTGCCGCCCGGCACATATACTGCCGGAGTAGCGGGAAGCGTTCCCGTACCGGTGCAGAATGGGACGGTGATAGTCCGGAGCGGTCAGCAGGCGACTTTCAACCCCGTCCCGTACGAGCAGTGCACCAAAGCCAGCGTGGTTGCCGTACGCCTGACGCCCACCGGTAAGGCAACCAGCATCTTCGACTTTGGCTCTTACGCCAACTATTGGCCTTACACCGAAGCCGGACCTAAAGTTGTATTTCAGGTGGATATGCAGGTGATCAACGGCGCCACCCTGGGCCTGATGGCGGTCAAGGTCGATCAGAACGACGGCGGAGAATGGGTGTTTGCAGCGGTCGACCCACCTGCCTCGGGGTCAACGTACGAATTCTCGCGTTGGGTGGCTGATGCTGACGTTGGCATACGTGATTTCAGTTTTGAGCCGATAGTCTCCTACCCTACCCAGGGCTGCCAGGTCGAATTCGCCTCCCGGCGCGTGCACATCATCGAGCACCCCATGCAGATCAACCCCCTCCAGGGGTATAACGACCGGCGGGTGAACGACCTGGTGTGGGATGGAAACCAGTATGTGTTCGATGTGAAAATACATTCAAATTATGATGGCTACCCAATCATCATTCCGTTCTTCTCGATCGATGGCGAGAAAAAACTGCCGGTGACCTTTCCGGACCCGCCTCCGGCTCTCGATTACCTCGGGTTAGTGGAAAATATCAACGGCGGATCAGCCTATAACATGGTCGGCACGCTGGACCTGGATGGGAATGTCACCTTCCAAATGCTGCACGTGCGCTCTCGCTCGAGCCCGATGAACATAGTCGACGCCATCAAAAACACGGCACCTCTGCTGCCGGAAGGCAGCAGCTTGCCAACCGGCATCCGTGCCAGCGCTCCAAGCAGCGGCATCCCAGCCTTTGCACTTCAGCAGGTAGGCACAGACCTGGTCGAACGGCTGCGCCAGGTTCATTACGACATTCCACCCACCACCCTGTTTGATTTTTCAGAGACCATTCCTGTTTACGAAGGCGTGATCTTCTCTGCGGCCGGCCTGGCAAACTTGCGGGTCAGCATCTCTCTGAACATCAATGGAGATATGCTCTACCAGGGGACAATCCGCCCGCTGGCGCCTGAAGTCAGCGCGCTGGGGTCGATCAACGTCCGTCCGAGCCTGGATATCGAAGTGATCATAGATGCTTTGTTCGGCGTGGCAAGTGCCGGCGGTACTGCCCACACCGAAGCGGAAGTGCGTTTTCCCATTCAGATGGATTCTAACGATGATCGTTACGTCTGGATGCCAGATCCCTGCATGAAGCTCAAAGTCACCTTTTATTTGTGGGTGCGCGCCAACCTGCTCTTTGCCAGCGGCTCCTGGAGCTCAGACCCGGAGGTGCTGCTGGATTACACCGAAGGCATCTGCCACGCGCTGGAGAATGGGATGCAGTCCCCCAACGCGCCGTCGCAGGATCCCCCGCGCCTGCTGGCAGCGCCCAGCGTCACCAGTGGTCCCGGCGGGCGCATGCTGGCTGCGTATATTGAAGATAGCGCACCCGATGCACCCAACCCGGCGCCCCGGGTGATGGCACGCTTTTGGGACGCGGCAAACGAACAGTGGGGAGCCGCTGCCGCCCTCACAGATGGCGCCCACATGGTGCAGGACCCGGCAGCCGCCTTTTACGGACCAAATGGAAGGGCCATGGTGGCCTGGACCGAGAATCCCATCTCCCTGGTCGAAGAAGAGGCTGCCGGTGAAGACTTGAATGCCATCCTGAAACGCCAGGAGATCTACTACGCCACGTATGACGGCTCGCAGTGGAGCGCGCCCGTACGGCTGACGAACGACCTGCTGCCGGACGGGCAGGCTGCCATCGCTGGAGACAATCAGGGGATCACCCTCGCCTGGCTGAGTGATACAGACGAGAATCTGGGGACCCGCCTGGACTGGCGCATCGCCGTACGAGAGTGGAACGGCAGCAGCTGGACGGATGTGGAGCTGCTCAACGGCTCCGTCTTGGAGGCCTCCAATTACCAGGTCAGCGTCGACCGGCAGGAGGTTTCTGGTAACTCCGAACGCGTGCTGGCCTGGACTGTGGATGGAGATGGCGACCTGGGCACCACCGGCGACCGGCACATCGAGGTCTTCGATTGGGACGGCACGACGTGGAAGAAAGATGCCACCAACAGCTTGCCGCTGCGTGCTGAGGCACCCCAGGTGGCCTTTATACCGGGCGGGCAGGACGTGTACATGACATACATCGTCCGCAACAACGACAAGAGCGGCAGCAGTGGAGGCCTGGGAAATACGGGCGTCTTGCAGACTGCCCGCCGCGACTATGGGAGCGGCTGGAGCAAGTTCCCGGTGCTGGATGTTAATGGGGATGCGGTGCGGGTGGAAGAGCCCCGGCTGGATGTCGGTCCGGATGGAGAGGCGCTGGTGCTCATGCGCCGCTTTGGGGCGGTCTCTACCAATGGGGAGCTGGGTCAAATGGCGTACAGCCAGCTCAAGGATACCGGCGAGGCCTATCCGCCGCTCTACTTGACCGATGAGGCCCGCCAGCACTGGCAGCCTGCGCTGGCAATCAACCAGGCCAGTTCGCAAGCCGTCTTCCTGGATGTCAACCGCTCGGCGCCGCTGAGCAGCCAGACAATATTGGCTGCCTCCCCGCTGAAAGCCGCCTCGACTGGCGTGCATCCCGACCTGGGATCAGTTCAGCTCAGCACTGCCAGCGATCCGGTCGAATCGGCCCTCATTGAGCCGGGAGCCGACCCGGCATTAGACCCCGGCTTGCAGGTCTCCCAGTACCATGCCGACCCTGGCGCCACTGTCATGGTGACAACCACCGTCCGTAATATCGGGCGCGGGATCGCCGAGGGCGTGGTAGTGAGCCTGTACTCCGGCGAGGATCCGGGCGGAACACTGATCGATTATATCCCGATTGGCGATCTGGCCTTCAACCAGTCGCAGACCATCACCTTCACGGTGGCGGCAGAAGCCGGCAGCCAACCGGTGTATGCCAAAGTTACAGCCAGCAGCGCCAATATCAATACCGCCAATGATACAGCCGCCGCTTCCCTTGGCCAGCTGCTGGTCCCGGAGATGGTCTACATCCAGCCCAGCCCAACAGAGGGCCGCGCCTTGCAAGTTGCCTGGCAGGCGCCGGCTATGCCCGGGATTGCTGGGTTCCGCGTTCTGCGCAGCCTGACCTCGGGCGGTCCGTATGAACTGGTTGGCGAGACCACCCGCACCCTGTACACCGACCTGCTGCTGCAAGGTGGGACGACTTACTATTACGTGGTACAAACCTTCGACGCAGGTGGGGCGGTATCGGCATTCAGCGCTGAGGTCAGTGCGACCCTGCCATCCAGGGGGCTTTACCTGCCGATGGTAGTGAAGTAACGGAAGCGGGAAGCATCAATAATAAGCAGCAGCCCGTGGAGGCCTTCACGGGCTGCTTTATTAAACATAGCAGTTATGCGCTCGAGGGGTAATCGGGGGTGTTTGGGCGGGCTACGCCCGCCCAAACACCCCCGAACTACGGAAATCCTAAAACAATAACCCTTACTCTTCCAGCGTGCTGATATCCCCTTCGGGCAAACCCTGGGCACGCGCTTTCAGCAGCCGGCGCATGATCTTGCCGGAGCGGGTTTTGGGCAAGCTGTCCACAAAAGTGATCTCATCCGGGCGGGCAATGGGGCCGATCTCATGCGCCACATGGGCGCGCAGCTCTTCCGCCAGGCGATCGCTCTTTTCCACCCCGGCTTTGAGGATCACATAGGCGTGGATGGCATTACCCTTGATCTCATGCGGCAGGCCGATGGCAGCTGCCTCAGCCACAGATGGGTGGCTGACCAGGGCGCTCTCCACTTCGGCGGTGCCCAGGCGGTAGCCGCTGACCTTGATCACGTCGTCTATGCGCCCGATGACCCAGAAATAGCCATCCTTATCCTTGCGGGCGGAGTCGCCCGCCTGGTACATATTCCCGTACTTGCCCCAATACTGGCTTTTGTAGCGCTCGGGATCGTTCAGGATGGTACGCAGCATGCCGGGCCAGGGTTTCTTGATCACCAGGTAGCCCTCCTCGCCTGGCGGGACGGGCTTGCCGCTGTCATCCACTACATCGGCGTCGATGCCGAACAGCGGGCGGGTGGCTGAGCCGGGCTTGAGGGGCGTGATAGGAAGAGGCGAGATCATGAAACCGCCGGTCTCGGTCTGCCACCAGGTATCCATGATCGGGCAGCGCTCCTTGCCGATTACGGTATGGTACCAGCGCCAGGCCTCCGGGTTGATCGGCTCGCCGACGCTGCCCAGCAGGCGCAGGCTGCTCAGGTCGTGGCGCTTAGCCCACGCGTCGCCGAAGCGCATCAGGCCGCGGATGGCGGTGGGAGCGGTGTACAGGATGGAGATGCCGTAGTTCTCGACCATGCGCCACCAGCGGTTTGGGTAGGGGTAGTTAGGCGCGCCCTCGTACATGAAGCTGGTCGCCCCGGTGATCAAGGGTGCGTAGACAATGTAGCTGTGCCCGGTGACCCAGCCCGGATCGGCAGCGCACCACCAGCGGTCCTCGTCCTTGATATCGAAGACGTACTTGAGGGTGGTGTAGGTGAAGACCATGTAGCCGCCGTGCGTGTGCACCACGCCCTTGGGACGCCCGGTAGTACCGGAGGTATACAGGATGAAGAGCGGGTCTTCGGCATCCATCATCTCGGTGCTGCAGTAGGGGCTGTTGGCGATCGGCAGGCCCATCAGGTCGTGGTACCAGTAGTCGCGGCCCGATTCCATGTAGATATCCTGCCCGGTGCGCTTGACGACGATGACATGCTCGATGGTCGCCTGGCGGGAGATGGCCTCGTCGGCGATGTCCTTCAGGCCAACGATCTTGCCGCGCAGCCAGCCACCGTCGGCAGTGATCAGCACCCGGCTCTGGGCGTCCTGGATGCGCTCCGCCAGGGCCTCTACGCTGAAGCCGCCGTACACCACGCTGTGCGCTGCCCCGACCTTGGCGCAAGCCAGCATGGCAAAGATCATCTCTGGAATGCGCGGCATGTAGATGGTGACGATATCGCCTTTCTGCACACCCATACTGCGCAGCACATTGGCGAACTTGCATACTTCCCGGCTGAGGGCGAAATAAGAAAAAGAGCGGCTGTCGCCCGGCTCGCCCTCCCAGATCAGGGCCAGCTTGTTCTTACGGTAAGTTTTCAGGTGACGATCCAGGGCGTTGAGGACGATATTGGTCTTGCCGCCGGTGAACCACTTGAAGAACGGCGGGTTGCTGTCGTCGAGGACTTTGTCCCACTTTTTATACCATTCCAGTTCTCCGGCGCGCTCGCCCCAGAAACCTTCTGGGTCTTGCAGGGAGCGGCGGTACAGGGTCTCGTAATCCTGGACGTGGGCAGCTGCGATCACATCGGGCGACGGGTAGTAGACATCGCCCTCCATCTGTTTCTGGTTGGTGGCTGGCAGATCCATAGTCTCTCCTTTGGCATATGAAGGGCGGGCGGCGTTGGCGAGGCGCGCGCGCCCACAATGTGGGATTGATTTTAAGTGGCTGTCAGGCGATTGTCAATGAATTGAGCCTGCCAATCTGCGGTGCCGGAGCAGGTGAAGAGCTTGCCGGGATGGTGGGGAGACACCCCCAGTTATATCTGATAGATAAGATCGATTTTCCCCTCTTGACAGATCGAGCGATTAGACTAAAATATAATTTAGTTTATCCTAAATTGGGACGTGACGATATTTGATTGTTGCAAGTTTTAGGGGACAAGAGGAGCGAAGTTTATGGTTGCTAAGATTTCAAGACGAGGGTTCATCAAAGGCAGCGCCTTGGGCCTGCTGGGAGCGCTGGGTGGTGCCACAGCCAGTCGCGCGGTGCGCGCGGCGCCTGCCGCCCCACCCCACCAGATGGCGATGAGCGGTCACGATGCCATGCCGGGCACAGTCGGTGAGGTGGATCACGAGAAGAACGGTTTCAACCCCAGCAATATCCTGACCGATTTCGACTATGGCGATGTCTCCACCCTGGAGAACGGACAGACCCTACGCGAGTACAACTTCGCTGCCTTCAACAAAAACATCGAAGTCGCGCCCGGTATCGAATACCCAGCCTGGACGTTCAACGGGCGCGTACCTGGGCCGACCATTCGCTGCACGGAAGGCGACCGCGTGCGCATAAACTTCAGCAACGGCAGCACCCACGCCCATACCGTTCACTTCCACGGCATCCACCCGGCAGAGATGGATGGCGTCCCCGGCACGGGTCCAGGGGTAATCGAGCCGGGCGAGACCTTCACCTACGAGTTCGACGCCGAGCCATTTGGCCTGCACCTGTACCACTGCCATGCCTTTCCACTGGCGCGCCACATCGCCAAGGGGCTGTACGGGGCATTCATCATCGACCCAAAAGAAGGACGACCGCCGGTAGATCACGAGTTTGTCATGGTGATGAACGGCTTTGACGTGGATTTTGACGATGCCAACGATTTCTACGCCGTCAACACCGTCCCATTCCACTTCCAGAATCACCCGATCCGCATCCGCGTCGGGGAGAAGGTGCGCATCTACCTGGTCAACATCTTGGAGTACGACCTGATCAACTCCTTCCACCTGCATGCCAACTTCTTCCAATACTACCCGACCGGAACCAGCCTGGAGCCGGCAGAGTACACCGATATCATCATGCAGACCCAGGCGCAGCGCGGCATCCTGGAATTCAGCTATAAGTTCCCCGGTTTGTATATGTTCCATGCCCACAACACCGAGTTCGCCGAGCTGGGATGGACGGGCAACTTCGAGGTCCTGGAATAGGGAGATGAGCCATGGCTGATCGAAGTGTACCCAAAACCAAACCACAGGGCGTCAACTTGACCACAGCAGCGCTGCTGGTGCTGCCGCTGGTGATCCTGGGCGGGGTGATTGCCTTATTCTTGAGCACCAGCGGCGGGCTGCAGCTGACCGCACCGGCACCGGTAGAAGCCCTCTCCATCGAGCGCACTGTGCTGGCGCCAGGGCACATCGAGATCCACGTGCGCAACGCTGGGCCGGAAGATTTGACGCTTGCCCAGGTGATCGTCAATGACGCTGTGTGGCCTTTTTCGATGACCCCTTCAACAACCATCCCGCGCCTGGGACGGGCGACTGTGGACCTGGATTACATGTGGACGGCAGGCGAAGCCTACGGCATCACCCTGTTCAGCAGCAATGCCATCCCATTCGCGGTGGATATCCCGGTGGCATTTGCCACCCCGCAGCCGCGCGCCAGCACCTTCTGGAGCTTCACCTTGATTGGCGTTTATGTGGGCGTCATCCCGGTCTACCTTGGATTGTTGTGGTTCCCGGCGCTGCGTACGCTCGGCAAGCGCGCCATGACCTTCCTGCTGGCGGTTACCGCCGGTCTGCTGGTCTTCCTGGGGCTGGATACGCTGGCGGAGGCGCTGGAATTGTCCGTTCAGGTGCCTGGCCCATTCCAGGGGATCGGGCTGATCGGCATCGGGGCAGTGGCGACCTTCTTCCTCCTGGACGCGATCTCCCGCCGCCAGACGAGCATCGGGCGCAGCGAAGCCGCCCAGCGATTGTCGCTGGCGTATATGATCGCGGCCGGCATCGGGCTGCACAACCTGGGAGAGGGATTAGCCATTGGGGCGGCGTATAACGCTGGTGAGATCGCCCTGGGCGCTTTCCTGGTGGTGGGTTTCATCATCCAGAACATCACTGAAGGTCTGGGGATCATCGCCCCGGTGCTGCGCGACCGCCCCGGTCTCCGGCAGTTGGCGCTGATGGGGTTGGTGGGTGGGGCGCCTGCCATCCTGGGAGCATGGATTGGCGGCTTCTCGCCTTCGCCAACGCTAGGCGTGCTGTTCCTGGCAGTCGGCACTGGGGCGGTGTTCGAGGTGGTCTACGAGATCGCCAAACTGATCCAGAGAGATACCGACCGCCAGCCGATGCCGTTCACCGTATTCTCTGGGATCGTGACCGGCATGCTGATCCTGTGGGTGACCGGGTTGTTGATCAAGTGAAATGCCCCTTATGGTAAGTGGGGGTGTTTTGCGGCGGCTGCGCCGCCGCAAAACACCCCCACTTCACCCAATTTTTGAGACAGCTTTTAGACTATTTTATAGAGATGGAGCTTACCGATGAGCAACGAAACAATTTTCCACCTGATCGCCGTGGTATGCCTGGTGGCAGCCATGTCGATCTCCATTTATTATCGCAGCAAAGCCAACCGGGCCGGCGATAAGATCGACACCAGCCAGGAGGGCAGACTGATCCTGACCCTGCGGCGCATCTTCGGGCTGGGGCTGTGGCTGTCTGCCCTGGCATATTTGATCAATCCAGCCTGGATGTCATGGGCCAGCCTGCCGCTGCCCCACTGGCTGCGCTGGAGCGGGGCGGTCTTGATGATTGCCGCGGTCCCGCTGATCTACTGGGTGTTCAGCAGCCTGGGCAAGAATGTAACCCCCACCGTCATCATCCGCAAGGAGCACAGCCTGGTCACCCACGGCCCGTACCGCTGGGTGCGCCACCCGCTGTACACGGTCGGATTCATGGCTTTCGCCGGGCTCAGCCTGCTGGCGGCTAACTGGTTCATCATGCTGGTCATGGCAACCGGCTGGCCGGTGCTTATGGCGCGCACCCCGATCGAAGAGGCACACCTGGTCGAGCGCTTCGGAGACGAGTACCGCCAGTACATGCAGCGCACAGGTCGCTATTTCCCAAAACTGGGTGCCCTGAGGCCGCAGAATTGAGGCATGCAAGATGAGTGATATGTTCTTTCACTGGGCTTTTGTGGCTGTTTTTGTGGTTTTTTCCGTTATCCGGGCTTACTACCATCGCCTGGCTGACCGCACAAAGGGCCGAGCCGAATACCGGGAGGGCCGGCTGCACATTGCTCTGCGCCTGCTGTTCGGGATCCCATTTATGCTGACCGTTGCAGCGTACATGCTGCGCCCATCGATCCTGGACTGGGCGCGCCTGGATCTGCCCGTCTGGGCGCAGTGGATTGGCCTGGTTTTGGGCCTGGCGAGCGTGCCGCTGATCGGGTGGGCGCAGTCGGCGCTGGGCAGCAACTTTTCTACCGTGCTGCATGTACGCGATGAGCACACGCTGGTTACCGACGGGCCGTACCGCTGGGTGCGTCATCCCATGTACACGGCATTGTATATAAACCTGTTGGCTGCCTTCCTGCTGACCGAAAACTGGCTCATCGGCGGGGTGTTCCTGCTCTCGCTGACGCTGATCGTCGCCAGCCGGGTAGGGAAGGAGGAACAGGCCATGCTGGAGAAGTTCGGCGAGCAGTACCGCGATTACATGCAGCACAGCAGGCGTTTCCTGCCGCGCCTGCGCTCCGTATAGGACCGCCCTCGGAGTTGGGGCGGTAAAAGCTCCTGGACGGAGCGATCGGGCCAGCCATCACCATCGCTCCGTTCAGGAAAATGGATTAAGATTTACTTTTGGGAGGGTATCTATGCTGACAAACACTGTGTCTATCATCTGGATCAGCGGCCTTCTGGCCATATTTGGGGCGTTGATCTATGCCGTGGGAGATGTATTCCTGCTGGCTGATAAAGTGAACCCGGCAGACTATCCCAACCTGCAGGCCCACGCCAAGACGTTATCCGGCAGCGAGCGCATGGTGGCGCTGTCCTGGCGGCGTTTGCTGGGGGGCGGGCTGCTGGGAGTTTTCGCCACCCCATTGGTGCTGGCGGGTTTCTGGCAGGTATACCAGGGGCTGCTGCCTGCCGGGATCGGGTTGGCTCTGCCGCCTGCGCTGCTCTTCGGCTGTTCTTCGATCGTAGGTGTATTCGTGCACGGCTCGTTTATCTACATGGGCGAATACGTGCAGGCGCTCAATAAGCTGGAGCCCGGATCGCAGCCGGTGGTGGTAGATATGTTCCTGCGTCACCGCAAGATCATGACCATCACCTACGCCTTTTTGCTCAGCTGCGTTTTGATCGGTTCAATCTGGTTCTCCGTCCTGGTGGCGCTAGGCCACACGGCTTTCCCGCGCTGGATGGCGGTGGTTAACCCGGTAACAGCCTTCCTGTTCTGGGCAGGGCTGAAAAAGGTTTTGCCAGCCAGGGTATCCGAACTAACCGAAGGGGCAGGCTTTAACATCGCTTACTTACTCTTCTTTATCCTGACCACTGCCGGGCTTGCCAGCGCTCTCTAGACTGGGAAATATAGGACATTTGTCACTGTACACGCGCCTGCCGGTTTGATATAATGACTAAAATAATATTTAGATGGTCCTAAAATTCCATGAGACAAAACCTTACTTCCGCAACCGAAGATTATCTTAAGTCCATCTACGAGCTGACCCTCCAGGAGGAGCGCGCCTCCACCAACCAGATCGCCGAGAGCATGGGGGTAACCCCCGCCTCGGTGACGGGCATGCTCAAGCGGCTGGCAACCAGCGACCCTCCGCTGCTGGACTACCATAAGCATCGCGGGGTAGCCTTGACCAGCGAGGGCGAGCGGGTGGCGCTGGAGGTTATCCGCCACCATCGCCTGCTGGAGCTGTACCTGCACGAGCACCTGGGGTATGCCTGGGACGAGGTGCACGATGAGGCTGACCGCTTGGAGCACGTCAACTCAGAGGATTTCGAAGAGCGCATTGCCCAGGCGCTGGGGAACCCGCTGCACGACCCGCACGGCGACCCAATTCCCACCCGCGAGCTGCAGGTCGTCCCGGAGGCATGGGTGCGCCTGGACGAGCTGCGCGCCGGGCAGGGTGCGATCGTCCAGCGCGTAGGAGATGAAACACCGGGCTTGCTGCGCTATCTGGGCCGGATCGGGTTGACCCCGCAGGCGCGCCTGTTAGTGACGGGCTACTCTGAGTTCGATGGCAATCTGCAGCTGCAAATCGAGGGCAAGACTCTGGTGCTGGGTCCTGGCGTGACCCGCCAGGTCTTCGTGGAGGTACTATGAATCCGGGATGGGTGCTGGTATTAAGCCTGGTCTTCGCTTTTATCCTGGCGGCAGTCTTTCACCCGCAGCTTGGCCTGCTGAAGCGCCTGAGGGCGCGCAGCCCGAGCGCCCAGCGCGAGCAAGTGGAAGACGCATTGAAATATCTGCTCCAGCAGGAGCAGAGCGGGCGGCACGCCTCGCCAGAGGCTCTGGCTGGAGCAATGAACATCAACGCTACGGAGGCACTCAAGCTGATCACGCACACGGAGGCGCAAGGACTGCTAGCCTCGCGGGACGGCGGACTGCACCTGACCTCGCAGGGCGAGCGTTGGGCGCTGCAGATCGTGCGGGCGCACCGCTTGTGGGAACGCTATCTGGCAGACGAAGCGCGCTTGCCGCTGGAGAAAGTGCACTCTGAAGCCGAGCGCCGCGAGCACGGCATGACTGCCGAGCAGATCGACGAGCTGGATGCCTCGCTGGGCTTCCCGATCAGCGATCCCCACGGAGACCCGATCCCAGACCGCTCAGGGCAGTTGGCGGAAGTTGAGGGCATGCCCCTGACAGCCTGGAGGGTGGACGTGCCAGGGCGTATTGTGCATCTGGAAGACGAGCCGCCGCTGGCGTACGCCCAAATCCTGGCGCAAGGACTGCGCCTGGGACAGACGATCCGCGTGCTGGAGACCGGACCTGAGCGCCTGCTGTTGAGCGATGGGGAGAGTGAATTTCGATTGGCGCCTGCCGTGGCAGCCAATGTATACATCAACCCCCTGCCCCAGGATATGGCCCAAAAGGGAGTTATGCCGCTTTCCGAGCTGCCCGATAAAACACAGGCTGAGATCGTGGCCCTGGACGAAGCCTGCCAGGGCTTTACCCGCCGGCGCCTGCTCGATCTGGGTATGACGCCCGGAGCGCGCCTGGAGGCGGAAATGCGCAATTTTTTCGGCGATCCGCGCGCCTACCGCGTGCGCGGCACACTGGTGGCGCTGCGCCGTGAACAGGCTGCCCAGATCTGGGTAAGACCGGTCGCCTGACCCGGCGGCCGATGCCCATATTTACCTGATACCGGAGTACATTTACATGGATTGTGAGACCTGTCCTGCAAACACCCATCTGGCGCAGATGGGATTGAAATTGGAAAAATTCGACCGGGTGGTGGCCCTGGCGGGCAACCCGAACACGGGCAAATCCACCCTGTTCAATGCCCTCACCGGGCTGAAGCAGCATACCGGCAACTGGCCGGGAAAAACAGTAACGCGCGCCGAAGGGGGTTTCGAATTCAACCACGTGCGCTATAAGCTGGTTGACCTGCCGGGCACATATTCACTGCTTTCAGCATCCCAGGATGAGGAAGTGGCGCGCGATTTCATCTTGTTCGGGCAGCCAGACTGTACGATCGTGGTGACCGATGCCACTGCCCTGGAGCGCAACCTGAACCTGGTGCTGCAGGTGTTAGAGATCACCGAGAAAGTGGTGGTGGCGGTCAACCTGATTGACGAGGCGCGCCGCAAAGGGCTGGAGGTAGACACGCGCAGCCTGGCACGTGACCTGGGCGTGCCGGCTATCCCGGTAGTCGCCCGCACCGGGGAGGGCATCCATACCCTGCTCAGCACCCTGGAGGGGGTGATCAGCGGAGAGATCTCTACCCAGCCGCGCCGCGTGGAAGGCACACCCGAGTTCCAGCACGCAGTAGCCGAGCTGGTGCCGATGATCGAGTCCATGGCTCCCGGCGCGCCGAATGCCCGCTGGTTGGCGATCCGCCTGCTGGATGGCGACAGCCGGGTGCAGGCCGCTTTGCTCAACGGCGAGCTGCTGGACCTGGTCGCCCGCCAGCGCCGGGCGGACGCTTCCTTCAGCCGCAAGATCGCATTGGAAGGGGCCCAGTAGCATGACCACCTCATCTGCAAACCTCCAACCAGAAAGCTACCAACCTGCGGATGTAATCGCCAGGGCTGAAGTTCTGCGCAAGAGCCTGAGCGCCGGCTTCCGTGATGAGACGGTCAAATCAATATACAACGAAGCCGAATACATTGCCCGGCGCGCCGTGCAGCCCAAGGGCGAACGGCGTTTGGATTTTGACCAGCGCATCGACCAGCTGGTCACCTCACCAGTCTTCGGTTTGCCGATCATGCTGCTGCTGCTGGCTATTGTGTTGTGGCTGACGGTCATCGGCGCCAATGTGCCGTCGCAGATGATCGCCACCGGCCTCTTCTGGCTGGGAAACAAGGGATCAGAACTGTTCAATGTCCTGGGCCTGCCCTGGTGGCTCACCGGCTTTATCTGGGATGGTGTTTACCGCGGCCTGGCCTGGGTGGTAAGCGTGATGCTGCCGCCCATGGCGATCTTCTTCCCCATGTTCACCTTCCTGGAAGACCTGGGCTACCTGCCGCGCGTGGCTTTCAACCTGGATTTTCTTTTCAAGAAGGCCGGGGCGCACGGAAAACAGGCGCTGACCATGACAATGGGCTTCGGCTGCAACGCGGCGGGGGTGATCGCCACGCGCGTGATCGACTCGCCGCGCGAGCGCCTGATCGCTATCCTGACCAACAACTTCGTCCCCTGCAACGGGCGCTTCCCCACCCTGATCATGCTGGGGACCGTGTTCGTAGCCGCCAGCTTCCCGCCTGCCTTCGCCTCGATCGCTGCGGCGGGCTCAGTGGTGGTCATCGTATTGATCGGTGTGTTGTTCACCCTGGCTGTCTCCTGGGTGCTGTCGCGCAGCCTGCTGAAAGGGGAGGCTTCGGCTTTCACCCTGGAGCTGCCGCCCTACCGGCGCCCGAACTTCGGGCGCATCCTGTATGCCTCGCTCATCGACCGGACAATCTTTGTGCTGTGGCGGGCGGTCCAGACAGCCGTACCTGCTGGGGCGGCGATCTGGATTCTCGGAAACATAGACGTACAAGGGGTCAGCCTGGCGCAGCATGTCGCCAACTTCCTCAATCCATTGGGGCTGTTGATCGGCCTGGATGGAGTGATCCTGCTGGCCTACATCATCGCCATCCCGGCCAATGAGATCGTGGTACCGACGATGTTGATGGTCTACATGGGCACGGGTATGATGACAGATATACCCGCTCTCGACAGCCTGCAGTCGTTGCTGGTTGGCGCTCACGGTTGGACGATGCTGACGGCGGTCAACTTGATGCTGTTCTCACTGCTGCACAACCCTTGTGCCACCACGATCATGACCATCCGTAAAGAAACCGGCAGCCGTAAGTGGGCAGCCTTTGGAGCGCTCATGCCGCTCGCCCTGGCATTCCTGGTTACTTTCATCACCGCCAGCGTGGCGCGGATTTTTGGCTGGGTATGAGATGAACGAGAATTTTCAACGTACGTTCTCCGGCGCACCCTGGGAAGCGCGGGTGGGCTACTGCCGGGCCTTGCGTGCTGGAGACCACATCTACGTCAGCGGGACTGCCGCAGTGGGTGACGATGGGAGCCCATTCGCCCCAAGAGACGCCTATACCCAGACCAGGCGCTGCCTCGAGATTATCGAGAGGGCTCTAAAAGCTTTGGGGGCCGATCTGAGCTGCGTGGTGCGCACGCGCATGTTCGTCACCGATATCTCGCGCTGGGAAGAATATGGACGGGCGCACGGTGAGTTCTTCGCCGCCCATCCACCCGCCACCACCATGGTCGAGGTCACGGCTTTGATCAATGCGGAGATGCTGATCGAGATCGAAGCCGAGGCGGTGTGCCCCGCCAGGTAGTCGCCTGCCAACCGGCGTCCTTTTCCAACTGATCCTTCTATGAGATAATCAGTGAAATTACGCAGCTGAGGGACATGCCAATGGAAATACTAGGAGTCGATATTGGGGGGACAGGCATCAAAGGCGCCCCGGTTGATACCTCTTCGGGCGTTCTATTAGCGCCGCGCTACCGTATCCCCACTCCGGAGGGCGCCAAGCCGCGTCCGATGGCGGAGGTGGTGACTCTCATCGCCAAGAAGTTCAGCTGGCAAGGCCCGATTGGAGTGGGATTTCCGGCTGTCGTGCGGGCAGGCGTGGTACGCTCCGCAGCCAATATTCATAAGAAGTGGCTGGGCGTCCCGATCAACGATCTGATCTCGGAGGTCAGCGGCTGCGCAACCTACGTTCTGAACGATGCGGATGCAGCCGGCCTGGCAGAGATGGTCTTTGGCGCCGGGCAGGGCAGGCAGGGGGTAGTCCTGGTCGTCACCATCGGAACCGGCCTGGGGACAGCGATCTTCACCGATGGGCACTTGCTGCCGAACACAGAGTTTGGACATATAGAAATCAGGTGCGTGGAAGCAGAGAAGCGCGCTTCTGACCTGGCGCGCAAGCTGGAGAAGCTGTCCTGGAAGAAGTGGGCCGGGCGGCTGGACGAATACCTGCACACCCTGGAGAGCCTGCTCTGGCCAGACGTGATCATCCTGGGAGGCGGGGTGGTAAAAAACCACGATCGATTTATCCCCCTGCTGACCGTTGAAGCAGAAGTCTTACCTGCAAAATACCTGAACGAGGCCGGCATTGTCGGCGCGGCGCTGGCGGCGCGCCAATGGATTAAGAAAAATTCGCCGGTTGGATGAGGGGAGCCATGAAATTTGTCTCTGCTGTCACTACCGAGAGCGAGGTCGATCAAGCGATTGCCTCCCTGGTGGAGGGGTTAGGCGAGACCGGGCCTGACCTGCTGGTAGTATTCATCTCGGCGCATTTCACGTATGTCGTGCGGGAGATTGTAGATGGTCTGCAAGCCGCGCTGCAGCCGCGCCTGCTGGTCGGCTGCACAGCAGAAGGTGTGATCAGCTGCGAGCGGGAGATCGAGGACCAGCCTGCCATTTCAGCCGCGGCGGGTTGGATGCCGGAGGCGACCCTCTCACCGTTCATCCTGAATGCATCCGGAACCGACTGGCATACGCTCTTGCTGAACCAGGCTGAATTCCGCCGCAGAGTCGATGCCCCAGCCGACACCTTGCTGTTCATGTTGTTGGGCGATCCGTTTTCCACGCCGTTGGATGATTTACTGGAAGCGTTCAACCACTACTACCCCGGCATTCCGTTGGTGGGCGGGATCGCCAGCGGTGGGTTGCGCCCGCTTGGGAATGTCTTGTTCGTCAACGACCAGGTGATACAGGAAGGGGCGCTGGGGTTGGCTTTCTCGGGACAGGTCGAGATCGATATCGTCGTATCGCAAGGCTGCCGCCCGATCTGGCGCCCATTCAAGGTGGTCACAGCCCGCCAGAATGTCATCTTCGACCTGGACGGGCGGGCGCCACTGGCATGGCTGCAAGACCTGATCCCGGAGCTTTCAGAGGAGGACCGCGGGCTGCTACAGAACGGCCTGTTCGTCGGGCGGGCGATCAAAGCCGGGCAGGAGGTACTGGGCCGAGGAGATTTCGTCATCCGAGGCGTGATCGGCATAGATCAGGAGAACGGGGCGATCGCCATCGGCGACTCGGTTATGGATGGGCAGACCATCCAATTTCACCTGCGGGACGCAGTCACCGCCCAGGAGGACCTGGAGATGATGCTGATCCCGCAGATGTTTCGTGATAATCCCTCAGGTGGGCTGTTATTTACATGCAATGGGCGAGGCACGCGCATGTACGACCGCCCAAATGGGGATATCTCCGTGATCCAGAAGAATATCGAGAACGCTCCGTTGGCGGGTTTCTTCTGCGCCGGGGAGATCGGACCGATCGGGGGGGTCAACTTCCTCCACGGGCACACCGCCACGTTGGTGCTGTTTCGACCGGCAGATGATTAAAATCAAACTGCGCCTTGGAGAAGTCCTGGCTTCTTGCTCCTTAGCGCAGTTTTGAGTGAGGAGAATGCACTTACTATTTTACATATCTACCTGAAGAGAGCATGAAGTATAGTTAATAAGATCGTTAGAGTGCAGCCGATAGGGCCGATAGCAGGTCATTCAGGCTGAGCGGACCCTGGCGCAGAATAGCCAGATCGGGACCGCTGCAGTCCACCACGGTCGAGGACACGCCGCCGGGTGTGCGCCCGCCGTCCAGGATCAGGTCAATACTCCCCCCAAAATAATCGAAGACTTCTTGCGCAGTGACCGCGCTGGGCTGGTCGGACAGGTTGGCAGAAGTGACCGCCAGCGGACCGCTGAGCTTTAATAATCCCAGGGCGACGGGGTGATCGGGCATGCGCAGACCTACCGTCGGATAGGGGGTCAGCGCATCTGGCAGAGAAGGGTGGCGGGGCAGGACCAGGGTCAGCGGTCCGGGCCAGAAGCGCTGCGCCAATCGCAAGGCACGCGGTTCGACATCATCTGCCAGGTGCTCCAGCTCAGACATGTCGCTGAACAGGATGGGAATTGCCTTGGTGCTCTTACGACCTTTGACCACGTACAGGCGCTCGATACCGCGCGGGTTTTGAACCAGCGCCCCCAATCCGTAAACAGTATCGGTCGGAATGGCAACCAGGCCGCCCTTCTGGAGCGTGTTTACGGCGCGCGGCAGCGCCAAAGGATCGCTGGCAGGCATCACAAGGGTGTTCATCGCAGGTCGAGGTGGAGAGCACGCTGACAAAGATCAGGGCAATGGTCCAGACCCCACTCGCCCCAGCTATCGAACCCGGTCATTGTTGGTTTAGCTCCCAGACTATGCGCAGCCCATCCAGGGTAAGCCAGGGAGCCAATATTTTGATCACATCCGTCTCTCGGGCAATCACCTCGGTCAGACCGCCAGTGCCGATGACCTTCATCTCCGATCCCAGTTCCTTGCGGAAACGGGCGACCATCCCCTCCACCAGGGAGACATAGCCGAAAATCAAGCCGGACTGCATGGCATGCGTGGTATTGCGCCCAATGGCGGCAGGCGGGCGCTGCAGGTCGACGCGCGGCAGCTTGGCTGTGTGCAGGAACAAGGCATCGGAGGCGATGCTGATCCCCGGAGCGATGGCACCGCCCAGGTACTCGCCCTTGGCGGAGATGGCGTCGAAGGTGGTGGCGGTGCCGAAATCGACCACGCATGCCGGACCGCCGTACAGGCGCTGCACGGCGGCAGCATCTACGATGCGATCTGCACCGACGGCACGCGGATCCTCGTACAGGACGCGCACCCCTGTCTTGACGCCCGCATCGACCACCAGCGGACTGCAGCCCAGATAGTTGCTGCAGGCCTCGACGATCTTGCCGGTCAGCGGAGGCACAACTGAGGCCAGGCAGATGCCGGTCAAATCGGCGGGTTTGCGCTTGGCGTGTTCCAGCAAACCCAGGAACTGCAGGCCGTATTCATCCGGCATGCGGTCGTGGACGGTCGCCAGGCGCCAGCGCGAGCCGAGTTCCTCCCCATCGTACAGGCCGAGGGTGATATTGGTATTCCCGATGTCGATGGCGAGCAGCATAACCGTATTCCTCCGGATCTTCGCCCTGGAGAGTAAACCCCTTTGGATTTAGGGCGGCTTAAAGCTCCAGGATCAGATTGTCGATCAGGCGGGTCTTGCCGACGAAGACCGCCATGGAGAGCAGCGCCCGGCTGGAGAGGGTGCCTTGCAGCTCTTGCAGTGTGCCCACGTCGGCGCAGGAGACGTACTGCAGGCGCGCCAGCGGCTCAGCATTGACGATCTGGGCGACGATCTGGCGCAGCGTCTCTGCATCCCGCTCCCCGGTGGCAAAGGTCTCTCGGGCAGCCGCCAACCCCCGTGAGAGCACCGTGGCTGCCTGGCGCTCGGCAGGGTTAAGGTAGGCGTTGCGGCTGGACATTGCCAGACCGTCCGGCTCGCGTACGATCGGGCAGATGACCACCTCAACGGGGAAGTTCAGATCGCGCACCATCTGGCGGATGACCAGGGCCTGTTGGGCATCTTTCTGCCCGAAGTATGCCCGGTCCGGCTGGACGGCGTTGAAGAGTTTGGTCACTATCGTGGCGACCCCGCGGAAATGTCCGGGGCGCATGGCGCCTTCCAGGTGCTGGGTCAGCTCCTCGACGCTCACCCAGGTCTGGTAGCCAGGCGGATACATCTCCTCGGGCGTGGGCGTCCAAACCAGGTCCACGCCCTCTCCGGCGAGCAGATCCAGGTCGCGCGGCAGGTCGCGCGGATAGGATGCCAGGTCTTCGCTGGGGCCAAACTGGGTAGGGTTGACAAAGATGCTGGCAACCACACCGGCACATTCGGAGCGGGCAGCGCGTGCCAGTGACAGGTGACCTTCGTGCAGATAGCCCATGGTGGGCACCAAGCCGACCGGCCCAGCCAGCTTGAGGCGGGCCGGTCGTAGTTCTGTTAGGGAAGAGACGACTTGCATGGGGGCATTGATCCTGTGTGTATAGATTATAGGTCGCGGACTGCCCTCACTCGCCGTCCGGCGGGAGGAGGGCGCTGACCAGGTGCCACATGGTGCGGTTGAGCGGGGCAGGCATATCGTTCTGCTCGCCGGCTTCGACGATCGATCCGCAGATGGCGTCGATCTCGGTCGGAGCGCCGCGCTGCACATCCTGCAGCATGGAGGAGCGGTTGGCGGCGGTGCGGCGGGCGGTATTTTCAGCCGCCGCGACCGGATCGGGATAGGGCAGGCGGATGCCCTGGGCAAGAGCTACGGCAGCCGCCTCGCGCGCCAGGGCAGCGAGTAAAGTGCGGGCGGTGGGACGTGCCAGCAGCTCGCCATTGGGAACGCGCAGCAGGGCGGTGAGCGGGTTGATAGCGGCATTGATGACCAGCTTGCCCCACAGCAGGACATCCGGATCAGGAGCATCTTCGACGGCGAATCCGGCGGCGCGCAGCATGCTGGCAAACGGCCCCAGGCGGGTATGGATGCTGAGCGAGATGGGGCCTTCTCCAGCGGAGCGAACGTGCCCGGGCTTTACCAGGTTGGCGCCCAGAGTCGTAACACCCAGGGCGACGCGCGAGGCGCCCAATGCCTGCACCAGGATTTCGCGATTGCCCTCCCCGTTCTGTAAAGTGAGCGCCACGCCATCCTCCGGCAGGCATTTTCCCAACTGGATGGCAGCCCGGCGGGTTTGCCAGGATTTCACCAGAACCAGGGCGCAGCGTATCCCAGCACAGTCCCCCGGGCTTGCGGTTGCCCGCACAGGGTAGGTGTGCTGGCTGCCATCTGCTTCCACCAGCGTGACACCGTGCTCGTGCAGCTCTGCCAGTGCTGCGCGCCAGCTGCCGAGCATGGTGGTAGAGAAACCCGCAGCCGACAATCGGGCTGCAAACAGGCAGGCCATGGCGCCGGTGCCTACGATCAACACATCAGATTTTGTCTCAGCCATAGGTGTTTCGAGAGAACAGTTCCCCGCCTACGCTCAGCGGATACCTTCCTGGAAGCGCTGCCACTCCTCGTCGGACATCTCGATGCTGTGCTCCTCCGCCGGAAAGCGGCGTGCTTCCACATCCTCGATGTACTCCGAGAAGGCGCGCGCCATCTCGCCGTGCAGGTCGGCGTATTTCTTGACGAAGCGCGGGGTAAAGCGCTCGAACAGGCCGAGCAGGTCGTGGGTGACGAGCACCTGACCGTCGCAGCCAATTCCAGCGCCGATGCCAAGGGTGGGGATCTCCAGGCGTTGAGAGATGTAAGTAGCCAAACGCGTGGGCAGCGATTCAAGCACCAGGCTGAAGCACCCGGCATCCTGCAGCACCAGGGCATCCTCCACCAAGCGGCGGGCAGCAGCGGCATCTTTGCCCTGCGGGCGAAAGCCACCGAGCTGATTTACGCTCTGTGGGGTCAGACCGATGTGTCCCATGACCGGAATGCCGGCGGAGGTGATCGCCTGGATCGCCTCCACGCGCTCACGCCCACCCTCCAGCTTGACGGCGTCCATGCTGGCCTCTTGCAGGAAGCGACCGGCGTTGCGCGCAGCATCCTGAACGGAAGCCTGGTAGGACATGAAGGGCATATCGCCGACCAGCAGGGAATTGCTGGCGCCGCGCGCCACCGCCCGGCAGTGGTGCAGCATATCCTCCATGGTGACGGGCAGGGTGTTGGGATAGCCAAGCACGACCATGCCGAGTGAGTCGCCCACCAGGATGACATCCACACCCGCCTGCTCCATCGCCAGGGCGGTGGGGTAGTCATATGCGGTCAGCATGCTGATCGGCTCGCCGCGCTGCTTTTTGCGCCGCAGAGCCAGGGTGGTGACTTTTTTGCGTTCGGCTGTAGCCGTGGGGAGATCGATAGAAACAGCAGACATGGTACCCTCCTTAGGTAAGGTAGAGTCCAGGTGAGTGCAGGAGCACTCTCAATGGACGTTTGGATTACAGGTCCCGGTCGATAAGGATCCGAGCTAAGGCTATTATGCCGGATATCTGCTGGAATAGCAAGAGATAATAGGGGAAAAGGCGTTAACTCAGCCAGCGTACCCCATGCGGGACAGGTAAGGGGCAAACTTTTCCGCCATCACCTGCTGCTGCTCGGGAGTGGTCTTCTCGCGGAAGCGCCCGATGCGGCCCTGGTTGAAGTGGGTACCCTTCTGTCCCGGCTGCACCTGCCCGGGTCGGTATTTATCGATCACAGGACGCAGGGCAGGATCCGCCGCATCCAGGCCCAGGAAAGCCACCAGGCGGGCTGCTTCGGCGTCGTAATCCGTGAGCAGGGCTTCGAAGCGGGTGTGCAACGCCTGCTCGCATGCCATCCAGGCTTCCCAGATGCGCAGGTACTCCAGCATAAATTCTACGGCTTTATCGAAATCGGTCAGATGGGAGAAGGCATTGGGATTGCCCTTGCGCAGAGCGCGCTGCCCGTTGTCGTAGGCGGAAAGCAGGGCATCGCGCGGATCGCGGTAGATGTAGACCGGTCGCAGCAGGCTGCGGCGGATCAGAGCATGGGCAGCAGGGGTGGGGGCCGCGTGGGCTTTTACCACAAACGTGTTGCCGAGCAGGGACGGTATGAGAACACCTGCCAGACGCCAGGGGGTGAGAGCACCGATATTGCAGTTGACCTGGGTGAGGATACGTCCCAGGTGGTAGCGCTGGCGGATCTGACGGGCATCCTGCCCACCCGCGGCAGTGATCAGGTCGTGAGTCAGGTTGTAGTACCAGCCGGAGCCGGCGCGCGGCATGCCGACGGAGAGGATAAGCATGGCCCAATTATAAAGCGAAACCAGATAGACTCTACTCTCCGAGATCCACCAGGTCTTCCACCAACTGTTGGGTTTTGTAGGCCTCCCAGGCCGAGGTTTCTGGCTGAGAGCGCGTCTGGACGCAGTCGAGGAAGTGGGCAATCTGGTCCTGGAAGCCTCGACCCTTGAGGGTAGATATCCAGGAGGAGGCATAAGCTTCCTCCCAAACGCGCTGTTCGCCGCCATCAATAAGGACGACGCGTGCGAAGGCATCCACGTACAGAGATGCTCCGTCCCCGTGCAGGGCGTACTGTTCAAACCAATGCCCGGCGCGCATGCTGGACAGGATAACAGCCTGCCCGCCGCCCGGCAGGGCCACCATGCTGGCAGCCCCAGCGAAACGCCCGTCGCCTTGCTGGACGGTGCTGGTTGCGCGTCCCTCGCTGCAGAAATAACGCAGGATATCCACCACGTGCACCAGCTCCTCGTTATAGTGAGTTCGCAGGTCAGGATGAAAGCCGCTGTGGCGGTGCTTCTGCAGGAGGACTACCTGGGGACGGCGCTCACCCCACAGCTGGCGCGCCTTGCGGTGCAGAGGCGCATAGCGGCGGTTGAAGCCCACCATGAGCACGCGCCCGCCGGCATCGGCCTGCTCAGCCAGCATACGCGCCTCCCGGCTGGTGCTGGCAGCAGGCTTCTCTAAAAAGACGTCCACTCCGCCAGCCAGGAGGCGGCTGGCGATGGCGTAGTGCGCCGGGGTGGCGGCCAGCACAAAGGCTGCCTGGGGCTGCCAATCCAGCAGGCGCTCCAGGTCCGTGGTGCCTCTGGCAACCCGGTAGCGGGCCTGCAGGTTCTCAAGGACGGTCCCATCCCGGGTGCAGAAGAGCGGCTCGAGGCCGTCCCAGGCGCCGAGCAGCGGCAGGTAAGCTTTTTGGGCGATCTGGCCCAGACCGATGATGGCAACGCGCAGTTTCATAGAGAATTCCCTCGCTGATTCTCACCAGGGTGTATCCGGAGATGTTTCAGACTTACTGCTGACAAAATAAGGGAAGCAGAGCTGATCAGAGCCAAGTATATCTCAGCTCAGCGGACGAGGGCGCTGAATAATCCTACCAGCGCTCCGCCGGCAATCAGCCAGGTGGAATTGACCTTGTAGCGCGCCAGCAGTACCAGCGACACGAGAGCCTCCAGGATGGTCAGAGGGTCAACCAGCGAAGCTCGGCCAAGCTGCCAGGTCACCGCAGCCATCAAACCCAAGGAGGCGACGTTGACGCCATCCAGCAAGCCGCTGATCCAAGGCGAGCTGCGTATGCGCGGGATGAGCGGATTGGATAGAGCGACAAAGAAAAAGGAGGGCAGGAAGATGCCAAGCGTCGCCAGCAGGGCACCAGGCACGTCGCCCAGCAGATATCCGATAAAGGTCGCAGAAGTAAAGACCGGGCCGGGTGTGACCTGCCCGATAGCAATGGCATCGATCAACTGCTGGTCGGTGAGCCAGCCATAGCGGACGACAAAATCGGCGCGCAGGAAGGCCAGCAGGACATACCCGCTTCCGTAGAGCACCGAGCCGATCTTGAGAAAGGTAAGGAATAACACCGGCAGGCTGAACGGCACAGCAGCCTGAGCCAGCAGGCCCAATCCGCCTAACGGAAGCAGGAGAGCACTGATGCCCCGGGAGCGTACCTTCTGGAAATTCATAACGATTACCACCAGCAACCCGCCGGCAGCCAATAGCAAAATTTCGTTGACGCCCAGGAAATACAGCCAGACGATCAGAAACGCCACAACTGCGGTTAGAGCGCCCTTGACTGCTTTCCGTCCCAGACTCCACAATGCCTGGACGATGATGGCGATAACCACCGGCTTGATTCCGTACAACAGCCATCCAGCCTGAGGCGTGGCTCCATAATGCATGTAGACCCATGCCAGGCCCAATACGATTAACATGGCAGGCGTGATGAAACACACCCCGGCGGCGATCAATCCGAGCCATCCGGCGCGCAAATAGCCAATGTGGATGGTCATCTCTGTGGAGTTCGGCCCAGGGATCAAATTTGTCGCCCCCACCAGGTCCAGGAACTCCTGGTCGCTCAGCCATTTGCGCCGCACCACCGTCTCATCGTGCATCATGGCGATGTGAGCTGCCGGTCCCCCAAATGCGGTTATCCCGAGCCTCAGAAACAGCAAGACAACTTCTTTCAAGTGGGTGGCGTTGATATTTGTCATTACTGGCTTCCAGAGCTTTGTCCAGGCTCACAATTGGAATTGACCGGCGCATGTCGGCAGGGTATAATTAACGCTACAACACTATATCACAACCTTCGGGGCAGGGTGAAGCCGGGGCAGGACCCCAGCCAATTCCCGACCGGCGGTAAAGCCCGCGAGCGCCCGTAACAGGGCACACGATCCGGTGAGACTCCGGAGCCGACGGTAAAGTCCGGATGAAAGAAGGTTAAGCCCTCCTGGGGAGGGGCGCGGTGCGCCCATGCCTGGTAGGGCTGCCAGGAGCGCCGCATGGCGGCTTCTGGGCTGCCCCGAAAGCCAAATGGTTTTCGGGTTTATTTATCCAGCCTGGGAGCGCGCCACCAGTACGCTCGCCCCGAAGATATTTTTTCGGGGCAGATTTATTTAAAGCCTGCCCACGCTATGAGGTGAGCGATGGACCTGATAAGTCCTGGTAGGAGGCCGGAAACGTCCATGCAGCTTTTACGCAGCATGCGTCTACACCGCTCCGGCGTTTATCTGGGGCTGGTCTCGCTGGCGACTGCGCTGGCAGCCTGGTTCCTAGCGGCGCAGTACAGCGGGCTGCCGGCCTTCATGCTGCCCACCCCCGGGCAGGTATGGGCGCGCTGGATTGAGCTGCTCCAGAATGGCAGTTTGCTGCGGCACACCGGTGTTACCCTGCTGGAAATCCTGGTCGGCCTGTCTATGGGTGTCATTACCGCCAGTTTGCTGGGCTACCTGCTGGCGAAATCCGCCACCATCGAGCGTCTGGCATCCCCCTATGTCGTTGCCAGCCAATCGGTACCGGTCGTAGCCATCGCCCCGCTGCTGGTAATCTGGTTTGGTCCAGGTCTGTTCTCTAAGGTGCTCATCTGCGCCCTGATCGTATTCTTTCCGGTGCTGGTGAATACCATCGTCGGGCTGCGCTCGGTGCCCGAGGAGCTGCAGGACTTGATGCGCTCGCTGCAAGCCAGCCGCTGGCAAATGGTGCGCTATCTGGAGGTGCCTGCCGCACTGCCGGTCACGCTGGGTGGGCTGCGTATCGGCGCCACGCTGGCGGTCATAGGAGCTGTAGTCGGCGAGTTTGCCGGTTCGGATCGCGGCCTGGGATTTTTGATCAACGTGGGCCGCGGGCAGTACGATACCGCCCTGGTATTTGTAGCCGTTTTCACCCTGATTCTGATGGCCCTATGCCTGTACGGATCAGTGCTGTTCATTGAATCTCGTTGGCTTTCGTGGCGGCAGCGCCCAGACCAACCTATAATGAATCATAGATAGGAATCCACCTATGCACCGCACTACCTTCTACATCCTCGTCATCGTCGCATTAGCTATCTCCGCTTGCAGTTCGCTCCCGAGCGGTGGGCAGCAAACCTCCCCAACGAACCCGGAACCGACTCAGTCGCCGCTGATCAAGGTGCGCCTGCCGGTGGGCTACGTCCCCAACATCCAATTCGCGCCGCTGTACGTGGCAATGGATAAGGGCTACTTCGAATCATACGGCATCGATCTGGAGCTGGATTACAGCCTCGAGACGGATGCCCTTACCCTGGTAGGGGCAGGAGAGCTGCAGTTCGCGGTGGTATCCGGTGAGCAGGTGCTGCTCGGTCGCGCCCAGGGTCTGCCGGTGGTGTATGTGATGGCCTGGTACGAGGATTACCCGGTGGTGGTTGCAGCCATGGCGGAGCAGGGCATTCATACTCCGGAGGACCTGGCGGGCAAGCGCATAGGGCTGCCGGGACTGTTTGGGGCTAACTACATAGGCTTGCGGGCTCTGCTGAGCGCCGCCGGGCTGCAGGAGAGCGACGTAACCCTCGATTCCATCGGCTTCAACCAGGTGGAGGCCCTGGTCGCTGGCCAGGAGCAGGCAATCGTCGGCTACGCCTCCAACGAGCCTGTTCAGCTGCGCGCACAAGGCTACGATATCGACACCATCCTGGTCGCCGATTATGTCCAATTGGCCTCCAATGGGCTGATCACCAATGAGAAGACCCTGGCAGAGAATCCGGGGCTGGTGGAAGGCATGGTGAAAGCGCTCTCGCTGGGTATCTCCGACGCAATCGAGAATCCTAATGCAGCCTACACGAGCAGTCTAAAATATATCGAAGGGCTGGCGCAGGCCGATACAAGCGTGCAGAAAGAGATCCTGGTGACATCGATCGAGTTCTGGACGATGGACCCGGTTGGCTTCTCCGACCCAGCAGCCTGGAAAAACATGCAGGATCTGCTGTTGGAGATGGACCTGCTTGAAGAGCCGCTGGATTTGGATAAAACCTTTACAAATGATTATATTGAAGAGTAGGCAGCCCAGGGATCAACGATCAGGTGGTTAGCGTGAAAGATTCTAAGCATGTTGCAGTCGATCTACAGGATGAGCAAAAACCGCATCTGTCACAGGTCTCACTGGCGTACCGCACAGCGGCGATGGATGAGCTAGCCGCGCCGGAGGCCCAGCCTGTGCTGATGGTGCGCGAGCTGAGCGCGATCTTCTCCAACGGCGAGGAAGGCCTGCAGGCGCTGGATCGATTGACTTTCTCAGTCTGCCCGCAGGAGTTTGTATGTGTGTTGGGTCCATCTGGCTCTGGTAAGAGCACGCTGCTGCGCATCCTGGCGGGATTGCTGCCCCCCAGCCAGGGGGAGGTGATCTACCAGGGGACGCCAGTGAGCGGGCCGCGGCGAGAGGTGGGGCTGGTGTTCCAACGCGCCAACCTGATGCCCTGGCGCAGCGTGCTGCAGAATATCACCCTGCCTCTGGAGCTTCAAAGCCTGCCCCCTGAGGCCGCTTTGCAGCAAGCCCAGGAGCTTGTCGAGCTGGTCGGCTTGCAGGGCTTTGAGGATGCCCTGCCGCGCGATCTTTCGGGTGGGATGGCCCAGCGGGTAGCGATTGCGCGCGCCCTCGTGCATGATCCCGAGATGCTGCTGCTGGACGAGCCGTTTGGCGGACTGGATGCGCTGACCCGCGATCGCATGGGGGAAGAGCTGCTGCGCATATGGCAGAGGCGCCGGAAGACGGTCGTAATGGTGACACATTCCATCTCCGAAGCGCTTTTCCTTGCCGACCGTGTGCTGGTGCTGAGCCCCAGGCCGGGCAGCCTGCGCCTGGACCTGACCGTTGATCTGGCGCGCCCGCGCGACGAAGGCGTGCAGTACACGCCGGAGTTTGGTGACCTGGTTAAGCGCGTCCGACAGGCGATCGGTTAAGCGGGCGCTGCTTATGAGCGGCGGATAAGAATTTGCGAGAAGGCTGGAGTACGCCTTCTCGCCGCGTAGGTGACATGGTAAGATTCAGCGCCAGATCGTAAATCTCCGAGGGTAGTCTATGAAGAAGAAAGCTGTACTTTTATTGGGGCTGGTAGCAACTGTGTTTATATCCCTGGCGCTGCCTGTGGTTGCTCCCGGTCAAGCCAGAGCTCAGGGTGAGGTGGTTTTCAAAGAACTGAATGTCGCCCTGTGGCCTGAGTATGATCGTCCCAGCGTGCTGGTGATCTACCGCATTACCCTGGCGGACAATACTACTCTGCCCACCGAATTGACCTTGCGCATCCCGGCAACGGCTGAGGTGAACGCGGTGGCAACCCGGCAGTCAGATGGCGGTCTGTTCAACGTCGCCCACACCCGAGTGGTCAACGGCGCGTGGGCAGAGATCCATTTCACAACCAGTATGCCTGGGACGCAGGTTGAATATTACGACAACACGCTCAGCACGTCCGGCCAGTCGCGCACCTACCAATACAGCTGGTCGGGCGATTACGCGGTAGACTCGCTGGGCATCGAGGTACAGCAACCGCTCAATGCCACCAACCTGGTCACATCACCCGGGCTGGGGGCCGGAAAAACAGGACAGGATGGGTTGGTGTATTACACCGCCAATATCGGTTCGCTCCCAGTGGGCCAGGGGTTCGAGCTCTCCCTGCAGTATGAGAAAGAGGGCGAAACCTTAAGCGCAGCTGGCCTGCAGGTGCAGCCCAGCTCCCCGGTGAGCGGCACAGCCTCGAGCTTGCGCAGCAAGTTGAGATCAGTCATGCCATGGGGATTGCTGGCACTGGGTTTGATCCTGATCGTGGGGGGCGGGATATGGTACTGGCAGTCGGGAAAGCGCAAAGAGATACGCCAGCCGCCGCATCGCAGGCGCAAACCAGCGGTTGATGCCCGCGAGGCTGCCGAGCCCGATGAAGGCTATATTTATTGCCACTCATGCGGCAAGCGCGCCGCGCCCAGAGACCGCTTCTGCAGGGCGTGCGGTGCACAGCTTCGCAGCAGCTAAACACACAAAACCGGAGCCAGGGGAACAGGCTCCGGTTTTTTTTACAGGGCTTGGTTTTTCAACCCGCCGTTATACGGGTCGGCTGGGGTTGGGTCAGGCCAGCCACATCGCCGACCTCTGCCTTTATTACTGCCCTAAAGCTGCAAATGACGCTTCAAGCAGCGCTCGGGTGTAGGCAGGGTTGTGTACACCCAGGCTCTTGTCCTCGTGGGCGATATAGAGCCAGTTATAGAGCGCAGTGGCTACACCTTCGGGGGCCTCTTCCACGGTGGGATGGCCATCGGGAGTGTTTTCGCTGAGCACGCCCGCGGCAACCAATGCATCTCCAAGCTCGTCTAACTGCGCCTGGACCTCGGTCTGCAAGCCGTTGATGTCGAAGTTTTCGGCACCCGGATGGCAGGCCTCGCAGGCTGCAATGTTAGCTGTAAAGGCATGGCTGCCGCCTTCGCCGAGGTGACATCCCACGCAGGTGTCTTCCACCATCGAGGCGTGTGAGCTGGGGGTGCCTTCAGCACCAGCGCCGGCAACACCCAGCAGCATTGCGCTCTGTGGTCCGTGGTGAGGGCCCCAGTGTTCGGTGATCCCCGTGATCACTCCGTTTTCTGCAGCAGGGAACCCGCGCCGCGGCTGGTGGCAGTTGGCGCACAGATTGCCCTTGCCGCCATCGAAGGTCGCGCCTTCTATAGCGAAAAGCGCTACCGGATCGGTGGTCCTCAAGGCCCAATCCTCACCCGTGTAGGTGGTGTGGATCTGGTGGCATGCGCGGCAGTCCTGGCGGGTCGGATTTGGATCGCCAGCTTCGACCGAGCCCGGGTTTTGTCCGGCGGCGACCATGGCAGCAAAACCTCCGCCCGAGTGGCAGCCAGCACAGCCAGCGCTGGTAGCACGCAGAAACGACGCATTGGTCCCATGCAGAGACTCACCCCACGCGGTCTCCTTGCCGGAGATCAAGGTGGTGTCGTTGTGGCACTCCGCGCAGGTGAGATCAGTCATCACCGCATCCGCCCCGGCGTCACCTTGCGGTCCGGCGGGTCCGGCAGGTCCGGCGGGTCCAGCAGGTCCGGCAGGGCCTTGAGGCCCGGCAGGTCCGGCGGGTCCGGCAGGTCCGGCTGCTCCAGCACAGGCCGCCAGAGCCAACGCTAACAGCAGCAAGGTCCCAATTAACAGATACTTCGTCTTCATAGCAGTCTCCTCTCGATATTGTGTGTCGTAATCAATTGAGCGTGTATGATTTGTTCTCCCTTTGATCATCTCCTTTCCAGCCACATGATCTGCGATCATCTGCGATCATCTGCAATCGAAAGTTTGGTCGTTTGCGGCGTTTTCCGGCAGACATACACACTTCTCCGACGCCGGTTAACTCAAACGACAGCGCAAGTGGCTTGTTTGTGCGGTATCTTATACCTTGATTATGAGAAACAGATTAGTGGCAATTGTCCTCATTCAAAGTGACAAAATATATATAAACCCGTATAAGTTTAAATTCATATAGGTAAATAGCCTTCCTTATCATGCCGTAGCCGTACATGGGCACACGTGATAGGGACCTCCTGGTTATTCCGGTGCTCCACTTTCGATCCACTCGATAACCAGATCGAGCTCTTCGGGGGTGAGCTGCCCAAAGTGCGGCGCTTCGCCTGATTGCTTCTGCACCAGCAGGCTGTTCTGTGGATCACCAGGGATGATTACCGGACCGCTCTCGCCGCCAGCCATGGCTGCCTGGTAGCTGGTCAAATTCAGCCCCTGGATGGCGCTGCTTCCATGGCAGCTTCCGCAGCGCGCCTGTAACAGTGATCCGATAGCAGACTGGAATGTCAGCGGGGCACCGGATGGCGTGGGCATGGGAGTAGGTGTCGGCGGCAGTTGGGCGAGGATAATCTCACGCAGCCCCGGTGCATCGAAGCCGGCATACTCCCACACGCTGCCGTGGCAGGCACTGTTCGAGCAGAAGGACGAATTATCGCTGCCGCCCGGGTTCTCGGTGCTGTGGCAGTTGGCGCAGGTAGGATCGAAGACCTGGCGATGCATAGTGATCCAATTGCCGTTCAGGTGCGACTCTGGCTCAGGTCCACGGCTGATCTCGATATCGGCGACGAAATCCTGTGGGGTGCTGACCACTGGGATGGAGTGGCATAAGTTGCACTCCAAACGGATGGGCTCGCCTTCAGCGTTCATATGCTTGCCATCGTGACAGCGAAAGCAACCCGGGGAATCTTGATGACCAACATTGTTCGGATGGGAATCCCAATTGGAGTTTTGCTCAGGATAGACACTGTTGCTATAAGCCTGCTGCAAGCTGGCAATGGCAGTATCTATCTTGTCCCGATTCGCGCGGTAATATTCTGGGTAGTATGCCTGGTAATAATTTGCCAGCCCAGCGATGGCGCTCATCGCCGTATCTAATGACGCATACAGTGGACTGTAGAGCTCGACCGCCTTGGCGCGCACGTCTGGAATGTCTGCCGAGATCAGACCGCGCCCCATCATTTGATCTACCGCCTCCTCTGGCTGCGGAACCAGGTGGGTAATACGGTTGTGACAGGTGATGCAGTCCATCTCAATCAGTTCCGCAGTCTCAACCGTTTCAGCATCAATGCCCGATCCCAGCTCGATATATTCATCAATAGAGCCGTCGTCATTGGTTACCCGGATGTAGGGGATATGCTGTTCTTCGGAATCGGCTGCCAGGAACTGGACTCTGTTTTCGATATGCCAATGGATGCCTCGTCCAAGACCTTCGCGCTTGCTGCCGCCGCCCGTTTTCAGCACCAGGTAGGTGCTGATAGGGGTGTTGGTGTGATCATTGGCAAATTGCTTGATCTCGCGTAGACTATCGTCTGAGAATTTCTGGGGGGAATGGCAGAGCTCGCAGGTCTCCCGCGCCGGGCGCATTTCGTGGGCGCGCAGGGGGAACTCATAGGTCTTGAAGGTGGTAGCGATTACGTGACGAATATCGCCTGCTTTGCGGGAGATGCGGGTAGCGATGAAACCCTTGCCGATATGACAGTCCACACAGTCGACACGAGCATGTGGCGAGGTCAGATAGGCAGTGTATTCCGGCGGCATGGTGTGGCAGGTCTCTCCACAGAAAGGTGGCGAATTGGTGTAATCCCAGGCATATGCGCCAGCGGTAAGCACCAGAATGGTTAAGACCCCCATCACGGCATACGGGAGGACGCGCTGCCAGCGAGGTGAGTATTGTGGTGGAAAGAAGAATTTGGTTATTCGAGAGCGAAGCTGTCCCATAGCCTTTGACGGATTCTCCTACGTTTGAACAGCAGCCAACCTGTGATCGATTAATCTCTCGAAACTATATATATAAAATTAGGTATACTTACCCGTATATTTTACCTTAGTGTGGGATTAATTCAGATCGAGTTTTACCTTAGACCTGACAGTTATCTATATCGATAGCCAGGCTGAACAAGTCTTGAGATTTGCTGGAAGAGTATCGGAAGGCTTCTAATACTTTTTTTCATCATGTCTCAGCGATCATTAATCTTTGTGTGTGACAATCTACGTTAGACTTAATCACTTATTTGCCTTATTGCTGACATAACTGCAGGCGAAGGATTGGAGAAAGATATGATGGAGCAGACTGCCACGACAACCACACAAACCAGCAGCACAGGCCGCGCTAAGTTTCTTATCGGTGGACTATTAATTGTCGCTGCGGTGATCTATCTGATCGTCTCTTCTACGCAAGCAAGCGCACAGTACTTCCTGACCGTCGATGAAGTGATGGCAAAAGGCAGCGGTGTTGCCGGAAAAGATCTGCGTATCTCTGGCGCAGTCATCGGCGACTCTATTAAGTACGACCCTCAGACGCTGACGCTCACTTTCGAAGTAGCTCACGTCCCGGGTGATAATGACGAGATCGAAGCCCAGGGTGGTCTGGCGATGGTTCTGCATGATGCAGTAGCCGATCCGAACCGGGCGCACTTGCAGGTCGTCTATAACGGTGTAAAGCCAGACCTGCTGCGCAACGAGGCGCAGGCGATAATGACCGGCAAGCTTGGCGCAGATGGAACTTTTGTAGCGGAAGAGCTTCTACTCAAGTGCCCGACCAAATACGAGGAAGCTGTCCCAGGGCAGTCTGAAGGATAATCCCTCATAAATGAACACGATCGCAATATTCTGATACTGGTACGATAGCATATTCCGTATCGCCTTCGGGTGGTACGGAATACGTTGTCAGAAACACAGGAACCTTATGGTTGCTAACCTTGGCTACGGTGTGCTGGTAATCACATTTTTGGTCGCGTTGTATGGCATTGTCGCGGCAATCTACGGCGTGCGCAAGAATGCCCCTACCTGGGTGGACAGCGCTCGCAACGCGATGCTGCTGACTTTCCCCTTGTTAAGCCTCTCGGCGTTAAGCATCATCTACCTGCTGGTCAACGGTCACTATGAGGTGGAGTTTGTCGCCTCAGTAACCAGCAACAGCATGCCCACCTATCTCAAAATCACCGCATTATGGGGTGGTCAGGCCGGGTCATTGGTGTTCTGGACCTGGCTGATGTCCGCTTTTGCTTCAGCAGTGACGCTTCGTAAATGGGAGCGCGATCGGGAGTTCCTGCCCTGGGTAATCGTGGTTTCGCTAGTCACCCTGGCATTCTTCCTGATAATGATCCTGTTCTTCGAGAACCCGTTTGCCCGCATCTGGAGTGTTCCCCTGGGGACTCCGGTGGTGGCGATGTTCCCACCTGCTGGCGCTCAGCTGTTAGTTCAGCCAGACGGGCAAGGACTGAACCCGTTGCTGCGCCACCCCGGCATGATTATCCACCCGCCAATGCTCTACCTGGGATTTGTCTCCTTCGTAATCCCCTACGCCTTCGCAATTGCCGCCCTGGTGACCGGGCGCAATGATGACCGTTGGATCCGCCTAACCCGCCGCTGGACGCTGGTCGCCTGGCTTTTCCTTTCCTTAGGATTGCTGCTAGGCGGGCGTTGGGCTTATGACGTGCTTGGTTGGGGCGGCTACTGGGGCTGGGATCCGGTGGAGATCGCTGCCTTTATGCCCTGGCTGACCGGTACAGCCTTCCTGCACTCGGTGATGATCCAGGAAAAGCGCGGCATGCTCAAGCGCTGGAATATGGTGCTGGTCATCCTTACCTACGACCTGGTCATCTTCGGCACCTTCTTAACTCGTTCTGGCGTACTGTCGTCGGTGCACGCTTTTGCACAAAGCGCCATCGGACCACTGTTCTTCGTCTTCATTGGCCTTACTTTTATTACCTCGGTATCGCTGCTGCTCTACCGTTGGAACAGCCTGGAATCCGAAGCGCAGATGACATCCGTGTTCTCCCGCGAGGCCCTGTTCCTGCTCAACAACCTGCTGTTCATCGGCATTCTGGTGGTGTGCTTCTGGGGTGTGATCTTTCCGCTCATCTCCGAGCTGGCGACCGGGCAGAAAGTGACGGTCGGCCCGCCGTTCTACGAGCGCGCCACCGCGCCGCTGTTTGCCGGGCTGCTGTTCCTGATGGGAATTGCGCCGTTGGCTGCCTGGCGGCACTCCACTGCCCGTACACTTGGACGGGCAATGTGGAAGCCATTCCTGGCTTCGCTTGTGGTGATCGTCCTGGTGCTGGTAGCCGGCGTTCGCTCATTGGCTGCTCTCCTGGGTTTCTGGCTGACGGCATTTGTAGTCTCGGTGACCCTGTACGAATTTTGGCGTGGGGCAGTGGCTCGCCACCGCAAATCGGGCGAATCGCTGCCATTGGCGTTGTGGCAGCTGATCGGGCGCAACCGCCGGCGTTACGGCGGCTATGTCATCCACCTGGGTGTGGTGCTGATGGCGATTGGCATCATCGGCATTGAGATCTTCCAAACCGAGACACAGGGCACCATCGCCCAGGGCGAGCGAATTACGCTTGGGGAGTATGCCATCAGCTATGACGAGCTGGCGACTTTCGATACAGCCGATGGTCGCAACGTCGCCCGGGCCGTGGTCAGTGTCTATAGAGACGGCGAATATGTGGGTGAGCTGCACCCGCGCCGTGATTATTATTACGAAGCGCAGCAGCAGATGACCATCCCGGGGGTGCGCAGCACCTGGGAAAATGATTTTTACGTGCTGCTTGTGGATTGGCAGCCAGTCTCGACCATCGGTGCAACATTTAAGATCTACAACAATCCGCTGGTCAACTGGCTGTGGTTGGGTGGATTTGTGTTCATCCTGGGCACCATGATCGCCGCCTGGCCGGATAAAGATCCCCAGCCCGTAGCGGTGAAGTCGCGGCAGCGCAGGCTGGCGACATCAGAGGCTTGAGAGAGGCGCAGTAAAATGAGGAAGTATACACTGGCGCTGCTGGTCGTCCTGGCGCTGATCCTGCCGGCAACCGGGGTTGGGTTGGCCCAGGGCGGCGAACCCACCACCCCCACGGACGACGAGGTGAACGTCATTGCCAAGCAGCTCTACTGCCCGGTGTGCGAGAATGTTCCCCTGGACGTGTGCGGCACTCAGGCCTGCACCCAGTGGCGCGAGCTGATCCGCCAAAAATTGGGCCAGGGATGGAGCGAGGCGCAGATCAAGCAGTACTTTGTGGACCAGTACGGCGACCGCGTTCTGGCAACGCCGCCCGCGCGCGGCCTGAACTGGCTGGTGTATGTCGTGCCGCCGCTGGCTATCCTGGCAGGGATCTACATCCTCTTCCGCGCCTTCCGGTCCTGGAGGCAGCCTGCCGTCCCTGCTACTCCGGTGCAGGAGTCGACCGGAGCAGATGATTACGTCTTACGGCTGGAAGAAGAGCTGAAAAAGCGCTGATCGACCCTGGCGCACACATCACACAAAATGGGTTTATACTCTGATTACCAATAAACTTATCCATGGCGACTAATCCACCCGAGACTGATGCTCCTCAAGCCCCATCCCGCAGCCGCCCCCACTGGGGGCGTATCTTTGTCTGGATTGGCGTGCTGGCTTTGCTGGCGATCCTTGCCCTGGGGCTGCGCCGCGCCCAGGAAGGGCCGATCGGCGTCGGCGACACCGTTCCCAACTTTACCCTGACGACCTTCGATGGCGAGACGATCAAGCTGACCGATCTGAAGGGCAAGGTGGTGGTGCTCAATTTCTGGGCGTCGTGGTGTAAACCCTGTGAACAGGAAGCGGCTGACCTGGAAACTGCATGGCGCCTATACCAGCCCCAAGGCGAGGTGGTCTTCCTGGGAGTCGACTACGTCGATACGGAGCCGGAGGCGCTGGAATATCTGGAGAAATTCGACATCACCTACCCCAACGGGCCAGACCTGGGCACGCGCATATCACAGGCTTTCCGCATACGGGGTGTGCCGGAGACGTACATTATCGACCAGCAGAACGTGCTGCGGTCCTTCCAGATTGGCCCGTTCAGCAGCCTCTCGCAAATTCAGACCATGATTGATCCCTTGCTAGCAGAGTAACCCCAAGGCGGGTGCAGCGCTGGAAAAATCTAGAATCCACTTGAAGCGTATAATACATGGACCTTGGCTCAATCTTTCTCATCCTAAGCCTGCTGCTGCTGGTAGTCTTGTTTATCAGCCGCCCCCTGCTTGAGAATCGGTCGGTCGCGGTCAGCCAGGAAGAGCATGAAATGTCTGCTCTGTTGGCAGAGCGCGACCGGCTGCTTAACGCTCTGCAAGAGCTGGATTTCGATTATGCTCTTGGAAAGATCCCGGAAGCGGACTATCCCGCTCAGCGAGCAGCACTTGTGCAGAGGGGGGTCGACGTGCTGCGCAGACTGGATGAGATGCAAGAGGACTCCAGCACCCAGGATATGGAGGAGCGTATCGAGGCAGCTATCATGGCGCGCCGTGCGGATGCCGAAGCGGTGGCTGCGCCAGCAGGCCTTAACGGCGCTGGCATGCTGCGCCCGTCTGCGGTGGCAGCCGGGCCGGATGATGAGCTGGAGGCATTGATCGCCAGCCGGCGCCGTGGTCGCAAAGAGAAGTCGGCTGGTTTTTGCCCACAATGCGGCGGGGCAGTGCAAAAATCGGACCGGTTCTGCCCCAAGTGCGGCACCAAGGTATCATAATCTGGGCCAGGTAGGCTCACAGCAGCAAACCCTATATTCTACTGATTATTCATGCAAATCTACCGAATTCGCCATATTGTTCCCCTGTTGATCTCAGCCATTCTGCTCGGTGCCTGCTCATTCTCGCTGGCAGAAGACATCACCCCGCCTCCCGGAGCGGTCCAGGCGCCAGCTGAGAGCATCCAGCCCGCCCCACTGAGCGGTCCGCTCTACCCGCTGGTGCCGCCCAATCCGGAAGATGGGCGGGCTATCTACGCCGAGAAATGCGCTCCCTGCCACGGCGCCAGCGGTATGGGGGATGGCGAGCGCGCCGCCCAGCTTCCCAATCCGGTCCCAGCCCTGGGTGCTGAGCAGGTCGCGCGGCAGGCCGCGCCGGAGAGCTGGTACACGATGGTCACCCAGGGCAACCTGGAGCGATTTATGCCGCCCTTCTCCAGCCTGTCAGCCGACGAGCGCTGGGATGTGGTTGCTTATGCCCTGTCGCTGAGCCTGCCGCCGGAGGTGGTGGCCCGAGGCGCAGAGCTTTATCAAGCGGAATGTGCGGATTGTCACGGCGCTGGCGGCAAAGGCGATGGACCTCAGGCAGCCAGCCTTACTACGGTCCTCCCAGATCTGATCGACCAGGAGCTTTTGGCAGATAAATCGGCGGCGGACCTGTTCCAGGTCATCTCTGCTGGCGCCGCGCCGGACATGCCCGCCTTTACCGGGCAGCTGGCAGAAGACGAGATCTGGGCGCTGACCGCCTATCTGCGCGATCTGACCTTTACTCGGGATCAGGGTGATCTAGCTGTTGGCGGGACTCCCGACCCGGCTGAAACGGCGGCGCTGGCAGAAGATGGTGCCGTCCAGGGGACTCCGCTGGCAGCGGCTGAAGGTAAGACGGCCCCGGGTACAGTGAGCGGAAGCGTGGTCAATCTCTCTAACCAGGAACCTCCACAGGCGCTGGAAGTGACCCTGCTCGGTTACGATCAGATGGTCCCGGTAATAACCCACACCACCAGCCTCCAACCGGACGGGAAGTACATATTTACAGACGTCGAGATGCCCGACGGGCGTGCTTTTCTGGCAACGGTCGATTATAAGGGTACCATTTACACCTCAGATATTGCCATCGCCCAGGCAGGCGCCGATACGCTGGACCTGCCGATATCAATCTACGAGTCCACCACGGACACCAGCAAGCTATCTGCTGACCGCCTGCACATCTTTCTTGAATTTGTGGATGCGAGCACCGTGCGGGTCATCGAGCTGTACATCCTGTCTAATCCCACCAATATGGTGATGGTGCCTGCAGGCGATGGCCAGCCCACGATCAGCTTCAAGCTGCCTCCAGGTGCAGCCAACCTGCAGTTCCAGGATGGGGTCCTGGGTGAGCGCTTTGTGCAAACGGCCGACGGTTTTGGCGATACGGCTTCTATCCGTCCTGGGGTAGGCACATCGGAGCTGTTATTTGCCTTCGAGATGCCCTACGATCGTAAGCTGGAGCTGGTCCAGCAGGTGCCGGTACCGGTGAATGCAGTCGTCGTGTTAGCCCCGGAAGATGGCGTGAATGTGAAGGACGAATCGCTGGTGGATGAGGGCACACGCGATGTTCAAGGCGCCCAGTACCGCCTGTATGACGGCGGCAGCATCTCGGCTGGCGCTGAGCTGAGCCTCACGGTCACCGGTCGTCCCGCAAGCGGCAGCCCGCAGCTAACCACCGGCTCCACTACCAACCTGGTTGTTGGCCTGGGAGCTTTCGGTCTGGCTCTGGTTGTGGCGGGCGTCTGGCTGTACCGCCGCAGGCGCGCTGTCGAGCCGCTGGATGAAGAAGATGAGAGCCGGATGGAGGGCGTGCCCGGTGTCGAGCCCAACGCGGAGAGTGTAGAATCGCTTATGGATGCCATCATTGCCCTGGATGATCTCTACCAGTCAGGCCAGCTTCCGGAGAGCGCCTACCTCGAACGCAGATCGAAATTAAAAGAGCACCTGAAAGATAAAATGGAACAGGGAGGAGAATAGGGGGGAGAGCAGACTTGCCCTATTCTCTTGATTTATGATCGAAGTCCACAAGCTCGTCAAACGCTTTGGTTTGAAGACTGTGCTGCGCGGTCTGGATTTCCAGGTCCAGCCAGGCGAGTTCGTGGCGCTTCTCGGTCCAAATGGGGCTGGTAAGACCACCTTTCTGCGCATCCTGGCCTCGCTTTCGCGCCCGACGCTGGGTGAGGTGAAAATTGGCGGATATCGATTACCGGGCCAGGCTTCGGCAGTGCGCAGGCGTTTGGGGGTTGTCTCTCACCTGCCCCTTTTGTACGGCGATCTGACCGCCGAGGAGAACCTGCGTTTCTTCGGGCGCATGTACGGTGTGACGGCGTTGGACCAGCGGGTGAGCGAAGTGCTGGACCTGGTGGGTCTGGCAGCCCGCCGCCGCGATCTGGTGCGAACGTTCTCGCGCGGCATGCAGCAGCGCCTGGCGATCGGCCGCGCTGTGCTGCACGACCCGGAGGTGATGCTCTTCGATGAGCCGCATACCGGCCTGGATCAGGATGCCAGCGGCATGTTGGACCGCGTGCTGCGCGATGTGGCTGCCATGGGCCGTACGGTGGTGATGACTTCTCACGACCTGGCGCGCAGCGGAGACCTGGCATCGCGTTTCGATGTGCTCTCGCGCGGCGTGATCACCGCCTCGGTCCAGCGCAGCGAGATCGACCCGGACCAGCTCCTGGCGTTCTACCGCCAGGCGCTGCAGGAGGCTGGTGTATGAAAGGAGATATCCCGCTCGTCCGGAGCGCCCGACCCGCGCCGGTATCCGGTTTTCTGCGCGCTATGTCGGCTGTGGTGTGGAAAGACCTGGCAGCCGAGCTGCGCAGCCGTGAGCTGCTCTCCTCCATGCTGGTCTTCGCCCTGTTGGTGATCTTGATCTTCAATTTCGCCCTGGAGCTGGATACAAAGACGCGCTCGACGGTGACCTCCGGTGTGCTGTGGGTGACCTTTGCATTCGCCGGCACACTGGGCTTGAACCGCTCAATGGCGATGGAGAAGGACCGCGGCTGTTTGGACGGCTTGCTGCTGGCGCCGGTGGACCGCAGCGCCATCTATTTCGGCAAGGCGATCGGCAACCTGATCTTCATGTTTATTGTGGAGATCATCGTCCTGCCGGTGTACAGCGTGCTGTATAATACCAACCTGTTCCACCCCGGTTTGCTGTTGGTGATCCTGCTGGGGTCGATCGGCTACGTGGCGGTGGGCACGCTGCTTTCGAGCATGGCGGTGCAGACTCGCACCCGCGACGTGCTGCTGCCGATCCTGCTCTTCCCGGTCGCGATCCCGGTTTTCATCGCCGCAGTCAAAGCCAGCAGCGGCTTTCTGCAGGGCACCGAGATGGCTGAGATCCAGCCCTGGCTGACCTTGCTGATCACCTACGATGTCATCTTTACCTCAGTCGCATTTATGGTATTCGATTATGTGGTGGAAGAGTAGAGATTTGAGAGATGAGAGTGGAGAATAGTGAGCCGAGAGTAGTTACCATTCTCTACTCTCTATTCTCGAATCTCGAGTAATGGAGGCACTATGGAATCCAAACCACGCTTACTCACGATCCTGGATATTGCAACCATTGTTATGCTGGTCATTGCCACGGGAATGGTGTTCCTCTATGCGCCCATGGAAGCCGTCATGGGGAACGTGCAGCGAGTATTTTATTTCCACGTCGCCGCAGGCTGGGTCGGGATGCTCGGCTTCCTGGTGGCAGCTATAGCCGGCATCGTCTACCTGCGCACCGGGCGTCGAGAGTGGGATATCGCCAGCCTCTCCGCGGTGGAGATCGGCATGGTCTTCGCCTTCATCAATGTTGTCACCGGAGCCATCTGGGCGCGGCCGATCTGGAATACCTGGTGGACCTGGGATCCACGCCTGACCACGGCGACCATCATGCTCTTGATCTACGCGGCGTACCTGCTGCTGCGCCAGGGGATCGAGGATCCCGACCGGCGCGCCCGCTTCGGAGCAGTGTATGCCATCGTGGGTTTTTTGAGCGTGCCGCTTACCTTCTTCTCCGCCCGCCTGTTTCGCACCATCCACCCGGTCGTCATCGGGTCGAACCAGCCTGGCGCAGAAGGGGCTTTCGATATGACCCCCCTCATGCTGCAGACTTTCATGTTCAGCTTGCTGACCTTCTCCATTATTTTCGTCGACCTGCTGTGGCACCGCATCCGCCTTGGCAAGCTGGCGGATAAAGTCGAGCAGATGAAGCTCAAGGTGATGGGTTAATCTACGATCTACAAGGAACAGCTATGTACTTATCCAACATTTTACAGGAAGGTCCAGCCCAGACCACCGGCTATATGCTTGCCGGTTATGCGGTCATCTTCGGGGTGATGCTGATCTACGTGATCAGCTTATTCGTGCGGCAGCGCAATCTCAAACAGGATATCGAGCTGCTGGAAGACGTAAAAGAAGGCTAGACACCCGGATTTTTGGAATCTAAATAAGCGCGTGCTCACGGACACCATTCACCGTGATTGCACTATGGCCAATTGATGAGCACGACGCCGCCGAAGGCCAGCATAATGCCGATCATCTGCAAACGGGTCAGGCTCTCATTGTAGAGCATCACGCCAGCAGCCAGGACAATGATGGCATAGAGCGCGGTCTGCAGGGCGCCAATGATGCTCAGCTTCCAGCCAGCATGAAATGCGATGATGAAAAAGGTGATCTGAAAGAGATACAAACCAACTGCACAAAACAGCCAGGGACTGCTCAAGGCAGCACGCAAGCTGCCCTGAGCAGCAGCTTTCTTAAGCAGCACATCAGCCACGGCTACGGCTAATACAGCCAGGATGATGACCATCGACTGAGCCAATTTGGGGGTTACAAAATGATTGGTGATCATTGGGTCTTAACTCCGCGGGACTATGTTCACTTTACGGCGCTGCGCTTTGAAGAAGCGGACAGCAAACTCAGCAGCCTCATCCGGGTCGTAGGGTGCGCAGCTAAATATGTCTAAGTAG
>CAZGIX010000005.1:0-58383 GCA_964525785.1 uncultured Anaerolineaceae bacterium | reverse complement strand
TCGCCTTTGCGGTTTTCCGAGTTATTGATCGACTAAACATGCACATCGGGTTAATAGAGGTAATATCCTACGCTTATAAAATTTTTCACATAAGGTCGATTTAAGTTCGGAGGCTCCCATGAAACATATTATGATCCTGTTGGTTTGTATTTTCTTAATTATTTTTACGGTTGGGATGCCCACGATTGCGCGCAGTAATGCTCCGAATCCACCCAATTTTCCCGCATTCAGTGATTTGTTGTTGGATGAACAATTCAGCGACGATGTCTTTGCCAATGGCAGTTGGGCTCGCAGCAACACATCCGTTAGTGTAGATACCGCCAATGGCTGGTTGCACTTTGATGCAGACTTGGGGAACGATGATTATGCGGAGAAAGCTGCCTCGATCACACTCCCCATAACCATCGAAACACGTCTGCGGCTCATCAGCGGAGGTGGCGACTACCGCACGGCAGCATTGCACATCGTTCCAAACGATCCAAGCAAAACTATCGTATTAGTGTACGGCTCGGATCCATCAATGGGCTGGGTTTTCAATATCTGGGGGACGTGGACTGGCATTCATACACAGGCTCCACCTTCCGAAAATGTCTGGATCACGGTGAAAGCCGTAATCCGCGCCGATGGTGGGGAACTTTGGGCAAAATTCGATTCCGACCAGGATTTCATCTACGTAACATCAAGCACCTGGTCGATTCCCACTCAGATCACTGCGATCCGCTTTTACCAACCCTGGGATTCGATCAACGATGTCGATTACATCCAAATCGACGGAGATACGAGTCAGGCTTGTATTGGTAGTCCGGTCGATGTGATGATTGTGATAGATCGATCGGGCTCCATGAGTGGCTCGCCATTAATTGATGAAAAAAATGCTGCCAAGGGTTTCATCGACCGAATGAATTTATCACAAGACCAGGTTGGGCTGGCATCTTTCGAAACATCTGCTACCCTGGATCATTTCCTTTCACATGAAGGAGCTAGTGTGAAAAACGCGGTAGATGCCCTTCTGGGAGGTGACACGACCAATATGAGCGCGGCGATCGACATCGCACAGGCTGAGTTGATCAGCGCTCGCCACAACCCGCTGGCTCCTGCTGTTATGTTATTAATGTCCGATGGAGTCCCCTTTGATGTCGACACCCCCGCACAGGCGTTGGCAGCAGCAAATGCTGCAAAAAATCAGGGTACGCGCATCCTTACGATTGGTCTTGGAAATCAAATCGACGAAAACCTGCTCCAGCAAATCGCCACCTATCCATCCGACTATTACTATGCGCCTACCTCCGCCGATCTAGAAAGGATCTATCAGGCAATTGCTGATTATGTGACCTGTACCCAACTTCGTTTTACTTATTTGCCCCTAGCTCTAAACAGTCAACAGAATCTCGATGAAGCCCGCGTACGCTATATCCTAGCTGATAGCCAGCTTGGCGGCGTGATCGACTACTACCGCCAGCACCTCGACGACCCTACTGTTGCTGAGGCGGTGCGGCGCTGGGATGCTTGTGTACGTGTGCTAAATGTTGAACAGTTCGAACGGAAAATTGTGGGTAGATACTGGCAGGTTGTCTACGCGGGGACAGATACTATGATTGATGGGATGGATGTAGAACAGACTCCGGAGGGCTGCAATACAACGCACTATTGCAACAACAGCTACTGGCCAATTGTGGAAGGTGCGTATTGGGTCTACTCGGGATTCGGGGATGATTCTTATAACCAGGTTACCTATAACTACACCGAAACCTGGACAATTATGCCCATCATTGGCGACACACAAAATGCGAGTTTCTCGGTGTTGAGATCTGTTTATGGTGATTACACGTTGTCTATACAAGAGGATTTCGTATGCAATCAAGATGGAATTCATAAGATATATACAGATCCTCTTCTTTATCTTCCTCCAGAATATCAATTAGTCATCGGAAATGAATGGCTTATTGATGAACCAGCTGCACTACGTGCACTGATCGTTGTAACTGACGATCCAATAGTTAGTGTTCCCGCTGGGGTCTATGAAACTTTTTTAATAGATACTTACTTCGCTGCCGATGGTTATAGGGTAAATTTCACAAAAGATTTGGGCCCAATTCAAGCCTATGACTACGTCGACGTTGGAAACGGAGGTTTGATACACGAGATAAAATTACACCATTACTCGATTCCATAATTTTATAGCTTGGATGGCTTCGAATCATCAATACCATAAGCGTTCGCAAGTCAACGGCTGCGTAACCCAATAACCTACCGGTTCCTGCACGTCAGAACCAGGACTACTGGACCTGGGAGATTCCACGAGAGCACCGGACTGTCCGGAAGTGGACCACGCGCCACCTTATCTGGCTCAGCTCTCACTGCGGATATCCCCGGGCCGGTTTTTATTGGCCCATCCAGGAGGTTTTGTTGGGCAGGGCGCCAAACCTATTACAGCCAGGACCGTGCGCCTTCGATCTGCTCTCTTTCACCGATCAAGCCAATCCGATCCCCAGGTTTGAATACAATCAACGATTTCGGATTGGCGATGAGGTGATTATCCCGGATCAGGGCGATCACCGAGGCACCCGTTACAGAACGGATGTTGGCTTCCTGCAGCGTCTGGCCTACCAGGGGACTTTCTTCATCCAGCATGTGCCAGGCGATCTCGATGCTGTCGGTGGCGATCAGCAGGTCGTGCAGGGAACGATGCTCATCCGCTGAGCTGATCTCGATGTGATAGCGGTCACGACGGACGGATTCCGAGTATTCATGCACTTCGCGCAGAGGGAAACCCAGTTGCAGCAGCGTATGGTGTACCATCTCCAGCCCGCCCTCAAGCTCGGGATGGACGATGTGATCAGCTCCCATCGCAGATAGCTGGTAAACTCCATCCTCCGTGGCTGCCCGGACAACGATGGGCAGTTTGGGGTTGATGTGTTTGGCGGCGACGACGATCATGGAGGCGGCGCTCTCTTCAGGGACGGTGATGACCAGCGCCCGCGCCCGCTCCAGGTGGGAATGGACGATGACTTCCGAATTGGCGGCATCTCCATACAGGGTCGCAATATTCTGCTCGTTCAGTGTTTCGACCCGCTCGACATTCGATTCGATGACCAGGATAGGGATGTCAAGCGACTGAAGGACATCCACCAGGTGCTTACCTACCCGCCCGAAACCGATGATCACAACGTGATCGACCAGCTGCTCCTCGTTGATCTCGGGCAAGGGCCGGTTCGACTCTAATTTCCTCCAAAATCCCGGCAGGCGCTGCAGCCATCGCTCGAAGCCTGGCAGCAGCTTATACATAAATGGGTTGATGGTTATCGAGATCAGGGCCGCCGCCAGGACCAGGGAGTATTGGTTCGAGTTCAGCAAACCGAGGGCCAGACCGCCCTGACCCAGAATAAAAGAAAACTCGCCGATCTGGCTCAATCCAACTGCAACGACCAGGAATGTGCGTGCCGGCCTCGGGAACAGCAATCCCATCAGGATAACGATAATGAATTTGCCGGCCACAACCAGGGAAGTCAGTGAGAGTACCTGACCGATGTTTTGCCACAAAAAGGACGGGTTCACCAACATGCCCACCGAGACGAAGAACAGCACCGAGAAAGTCTCGCGGAAGGCGAACAGATCCGCTCCCACCTGGTGGCTTAAATGGGATTGGCTGATGATTGCACCCGCCATAAAAGCGCCCAGCGCCAGGGAGACGCCGAACAATTCAGAAGCTCCCATCGCAGTTCCCAGCGTGATGGCCAGGATCGCCAAAATAAACAATTCCCTGGAACGGGTGTGGGCGATGCGTTCGAGCAGCCAAGGAAGAAGGCGCACGCCGAGGATAAACATAATCGCTACAAAAGCGACTGCTTTCACCAGGGTGAGGGCCAGGGATCCCCAATCGAAACCCGCGCTGTTCTGAACCATGGCCGGCATAAGCACCAGGATCAATACGGAGAAGATGTCTTCCATCACCAGCCAGCCCACGGCTGCCTGTCCATGAGGGGTATTGAGGAGTGAATTGTCCATCAATCCCCGCAGGAGGACCACCGTGCTGGCAACCGAGACAGCCAGACCCAGGACAATACCGGATGTGAGCGACCAGCCCCAAAGCTGGGTCAATCCGATGCCGAGCAGGGTAGCGATCGCGGTTTGAATCAAGGCTCCCGGAATGGCGATATCGCGCACGCGCCACAGGTCAGTGAAGGAAAAGTGCAGGCCCACTCCGAACATCAAGAAGATCACGCCCAGCTCGGCCAGCTCCTGGATCGTCTCGACATCGCCCACAAAACCCGGCGTGAACGGACCGATGGCTATTCCTGCCAGGAGATAACCGACGATGGTTGGCAGCCCGACTTTTCTGGCAATGATCCCCCCGATAAATGCCACGACGAGTGCCAGGGTGATATTGATCAGAATGACCAGATCGTGCATCTATATTTATCCTTGGCATTTACATGCAGGCTTGAAAAGTGGATTAAATTGTGTGGTAACCGGTGCTCTTTACCAGCGAACGTTTGTTTCAGGCCTGCGGCGATTTGCCAGCAGCTTGGCCAGCACAACCCCGGTTACAAAACCGCCAATATGCGCCCAAAAAGCCACCCCGCCGACATCCGGTCCGCCAAGCGACAATACGCCGCTGAAGAGCTGCAGTACGAACCATAAACCCAGCACGATGCTGGCTGGAAGCAGCGTCATGCGCATATAAAAGCCCAGGGGGATGATGGTCATTACGCGGCTCTGTGGATAGAGCACCAGGTAAGCGCCCAAGACAGCCGCAATCGCGCCGCTGGCTCCTACAGTTGGTATCTGCGACCCGGGGTTGGTTAAGAGGTGCGCCAGCGAAGCCACCACACCACCCACCAGATAGAAGGCCAGGTACTTCACCGCCCCCATGCTATCTTCTACATTGTCGCCGAATATCCATAAATAGAGCATGTTCCCGCCGAGATGGGCCAGCCCGGCATGCATGAACATGCTCGTAAACATATCGCTGATATCGCCCGGATCTACACCGGCTGTAAAATTTGCCGGGATCATCGCAAATTGATACACCAATGCTTCCTGGTTTGCTCCTGCCAGCCAGAATAGCACATAGACCAGGATATTCATGGCAATCAAAATGTAATTAACTACCGGCACACGCCGGGTGGGGATTTGGTCTTTAATGGGGATTATAGCTGCTGCTCCTCAATTTGTTATTGTAAAACTATAGCGGTGAATTGTTTAAATGTTAACCTAGACCGGCTGGATTGTCTATACCAGACAGCTTGTTTGATCCGATTATCTTGCAGTCGGAGGTTTGGGATACGTGAGAGCGCGGCTCTAAAGCCTCCCTGGCGATCAGTGATTGGCATTCGCGGGCGAGATCGCAGAGCGGGTGCTCAGCGATCCAAAAGTTGTGGCATACACCCGGGTGAATACCACCCCAAAGAGGAAGATCTGGGTCAGGTAATAGATACCAACCAGCAGCACCGCCAGCGCGCCGGCGGCCTGGTAGGCTGAGGCCAGGTTGCTGTGGGCGAGGTAAATGCTCAACAAGCGCCCTCCCACCAATATCAACAATGCTGCCAGGGCTGCGCCTGCCCAGACATCGCGCCATTTGATCCTCACATCCGGAAGGATTTTATACAGCAGGGCAATTGCCAACGTGCAGACGATGAAGATCAGACCATTATTGATCAGGCTCAGGGAGAGGTGCAAAGGAAATAACTCGGCTATGGAGCTTATGACCAGGTTGGCGAAGACTGCGACGGCAAAGAGGCAGCCGGCACCGATCACCAGCACAAATGCCACCAATCGATCACTCACAATCTGCCACGCGCTATTGGTATTCGATGCCGGTACTTCCCAGATCGTATTCAGCGCATTCTTTAGCTGTGCGAATAATCCGGTAGCAGCATAGAGCATGGTTGCCAATCCGATCAGGGCAGCGAGCACACTGCCGTTGGTGCTACTGTCTGCAAGGCTGGTAACTGCTGATTGCAGCAGTGCGGCGGTTTCGGCACCCAGCACCTGCGCAAGCTGTCCGTAAAATTCCGCGGTGCTGAACAGCTCTTCAAGGAAGATATCGGCGATAAACAGGACAATAAACAGTATGGGGACCAGAGAGAACAGACTGTAATAGGCCAGCGCAGCCGACAGGCGGGGTGGCCGGCTTCGTTTCCAGGTAGCTATCAGTTCCCGAGTAAAGATCTTGAGCGATTCCAACGGTCGCTCGATTCTTGCCTATAGCTGGGGGATGTTGTAATAATTATAGACTGCCCTGGATAGATCGGCGATCAGCTTCGAGGCCGGGTCCCAAACCAATTGATCGGGGTGGTTAAGGAAAACAACCAGCACGTAGTTGCCGCCGGGTGTATAAATAAGTCCCGCGTCGCCGATGGTGTTGATGATGCCATTGGTGGATACCCAGCCATGTTTGTGTGCTATCTGGGTCCCCTCCGGGACACCGGCGGTCAGCAGGGATGGCAGCTTGTTGGCGACCAGCAGGCTGATCATTGTCTGGCATTCAGCCTGGCTTATCTCTCCGGGGAAGACGGCATTGAGCGCCCCGCCGGCATTTTGGGCGCACTGGTAAATATCCTCCAGCAGCATTCCGATGTCGGAGGCGGTCGTCTGGTTGTACGGATCCGGATCGGTGTTTATATCCGTGCGAGAATTAGCAGGCGTATCGAAGCGCGCCAGCATCGGTGAGCCCAGCGAGAAGTACCCCGCCAGGAAGGTGTTCTCCAGGCCAAGCACTTGCATGTCATCACTGACTTCCAGCGGGGCGCGTTCAGGATCGATCACCCGATCCATCAGCCAGTCTGCAGTTTCATTGCCAGACTTGGTAATCATTTCCCCCATCAGGCGCTGGGTCTCTGCGTCTTGATTTCCACCATCGCGCCGGAAAACCGAAGTCATAATTGGGATTTTGATGATGCTCGAAGCTGTGAAGGCGATATCCGGTTGGACAGGGATTTCTTCGCCTTGCTGGAGGGCGAAGTGCAGCTCCTGGGCGGTTTGCAGGTCCTTGAGATACAGCGTGGCAATACCATCGAAGCCGGAGAGATCAATCGTCTGTTCTAAGAGAACGCGCAGGTTTTGAAAGGCCGGGCGAGGGGGATTGGTGCGCTGCAGAGGCAGGGCTACCTGGCGCCGGTTCAACGTGTGTAGTGAATTGTCGATCAACAGGATCGAGCCGTCGATATCCAGCGCGTTGCCTTGAATGCCGGGTTGGAAATTGACGGTACCAACTACCGGGCTGGCAGCGGTGGCAGGCTGGTCATAGCGCCTGGCGATCTCTTCCTCGAGATAATTGCGCAGGCGTTGTTCAGAGAAAGAAGCGTTCAACGGGATATCTGTGGGAGTCTCCAAACGTCCCCACAGGTAATCCCAAAATCCTTCCCAGAACAAGCTCTGAGTGCGCTGTAGGTCGGCAGCCGCCAACATACCTTCCAGGTCCAGCTGGAAGTCGATGATCGTCGGATCCAGGTGGATTACTGCCTGGTTATAGATCAGCTCAACCGGGATTGAGTAAGCCTCCAACAAGCGCTCTGCCGCTTGCTGGCGGTCCAATCCGCCCACAGGCACACCAGCAATTTTCAATCCTGTCGGCAAGTTGGCGCGCATTCGGCTGTACTGCACAAGCTGAAAAGCTGTAAGAATCAACGCCGCCAGCAGCAAGAAGGCCGAGATCCAACGCAAAGGCGAGAAAAGTTCTCGAGCTCTCACAGGACAAAATCATACCATAATTCACCGGGAGACTACCAGCTTCACCAGCTTGCCCTCAGCGTCCAGGGTCAGGCGTGCGTAGTGGTGATGGATGTGGGTAGTGTTGGGAACCTCTTTGCTGAGGGTAATCACTTTGCGGGCCAGTTGGAAACCATGCCGCGGAGAAGATCCACCAGAATTGGATGCGCCGCGAGGCACTGCCTGGCCGGGATGGCTTAATGGGCGGTTTGCCTCGCAATCGATATGTTCCATGCTCATTGTAAGGCAGGCGTCTTCCATCCCTGGTAGATACTGCTTTACTACGCTTCTGACAAACTCCTGGATGTCTTCTGGAACCGGCTCGCAATCACCAGTCTCATGCTTGTGATCGCAGACTGTTTTGAGATTGGAGGGGGCCTTGGCGGAACGCAGGACCGATTTTACAGTGGATTCCATCCCGGCGGGCACAGCCAGGGGGTCTCCATAGAGCACGAATGAGATCAGCGTTTTTTGGTCTTCGCCATCCAGATAACCCTGGCGGTTATGCATCTCGCGAGCCAGGGCCATTTTAGCTCTCCGCAGGGCATCCCCGGCTGGCAATCCCTCCTTGATAAAGGTCCAAAAGGACTGTCCCAGGTAATCAGCCGCGATCAGGGGCGCGGTGATAGAGCCATAGCTGATGCATGTCGATCCGGCGATGGCATAAGTGCCGGACTGGATAAATTTCAGGCTCAGGGCGTCGTCGTAGGTTTTATCGATGATATTCGTCCCGTAGCAGGCCTCGGTGAAGACCACCTGCGGGGCGCGCCCGGAATTTACTACATCCGCAGGCTGCACGGCTACCGGGTAATCTTCCGGCGATCCGACAGCAGCTGGGATGCTTTCTCCGGACGATTCGCGCTGTCCATACCATTCTGGAGCATCCACCAGCCCGTGGAGATTGAAATATGCCAGCCGTCCGGTCGGGAGCGGTGAGGTATGCCGCCCTGACGAACCGTTCGAGTTGGATGGGGGGGAAATGCGCATGGCGCGTGGATCGCCGATCGGGCGGAAAACCGTGAGCGACGCCTGCCTCCACACCGCTGCGGTAATGCCAAAGCTGGGCTTGCCATTACTGCCGGTGCGATTGCGGCGGTTTATCCAGCCCAGCAAGCGTTCCACCCAGCGGAGGTACCACAGTGAATTCGTCTTGCGGTTGGCAATCGACCTGTGCCGGATGGTCAATCCGCTCAGCGCATAGAGAAGCGGTTGAGCATTGGCGTCCTGATGCGGGGCTCCGTCTGGCAGCCGCCCAACCGGCCATTCGGGAATGAAGTAATTATCATCGCTCGTCCCGTACGGGTTGTCGGATGGGACGTCGATGTCAGCATCGTCAACAGGATTGGGCAGGTGATGGAAAGGCACCACTTGCGGACCGCCAACGATCAATAAAGCCCCAATCCGCTCGCCGTGCTTGCGCAGGCTGCTGTCAAGGTCGATTAATGCCAGCTTCAGAGCCCAGGGATCATTAGGGCGGGCAGCGGGACGTTCGAGCTGGCTTTGACTGCTTACGTGCAGGGTCCTTCCCTCGTCTGCGTAAAATAACAGGGCTCCCCAGTCTTTTCGTCCCTGGATAGCTGAAACCAGGCGCAGCATCTCCTCTTCCAGGATCGAGGCGGTTTGGGCCCCATAACGCTGCTGCAGTCCTTGCCGGGTGGTCATGATCACATAAACTGGGAAGCGCCCATCGGCATTGGCTAATCCGGGCCGGTTCAGGCGCGCTCCCAACCGCTCCAACTCAGATTGGACGGATCTCAGCGTCTCGGTGACAGTGTTGTCTGCTTCGTTTATCCCCGGTGGTTGAGCCTCGGGTTCCTCCTGCAGTGCTTTGCCTTCCGCTGGAGGTTGATCCTCGGCTTCTTCGATTGGTTGTACCTCCGGCTCTGTGATCTCAATATGTTCCGGCAGCCGGTTCCAACCCAGAATTGCCAGGATAGAAGCTGGGATGGGTATATCCAGATTGATTTGAAGCTGTTCGGGCCACAGGTTGCGGTAAGGATGGTCGTGTCCCCATAGGCGCTGCGGCACCTGCCCGCCCACGTCACCCGCGGCTGCCTCGTGCAGCAGTGCAACTGCCTGGTCCTGTTCGCCGCCGTCCATCAAGGCGTCTGCCAGGAGCAGCGAGAAATGCAGGCAGTTTGGCCAACGCTGGCGGTAGTAGGCTGCCAGGCTGCGCAGCATCTGAGCGCTGGCTCCCTGCCCGGTCACGCGGGAGTGCAGGATTTGTAAGTGGGTGGCATCGATCAGGGGAGTGGCGATTTCAGATGCCAGGGCTTCCTGAATTTCGCGCTCCGCCGAATCCAGATCCCTGTCGTCCAGGGCGCGGCGAGCTTTCGAGAGCGCCCGGCTCCAGGCGACCAGGGATTTTTCACGCAGTACTGAAGGTCCGATGCCAACAGCCCGCACAACATCGGGGCTGCCGCCCAGGGCCATCAACCATCCAATCTGGTTGGCGTATTCTCCATTTGCCAGCTTTGCCCGCACCCCAGCTTTTCCCTGGAACTGATTCAGCGCCTGAGCCTGTACGAGGGCTTCCACAGCCTCTAAATATTCCGGATCGGTCTGGCTGATGCGTTCCAGCACCGGCTGAGCCTGTTCCGGCTGGCCGGCTTTCAGAAGCGCCTGTGCGTAGAGCAGGTTGACCTGCAGATCGCCTGGATACAATCCAAGCCATGCCAGCGCAGCCTGGCGAGCAAAGCGATGTTCGTCGATGGACTGTGCCGCACGCAGCAAACTGATTAGCTGCTCGCGACTGATAGAGTTTCCGGAGAGATATGCGCTGTGCTGTGAATTCATTGAGGCCAAATCCCTATACCTGTTTTTTCCTTTTATGATCGATAATCATTTTGTGGTCCTCAAGGACTGGCGTACCTGGCAGGCTTGCCAGTCCTTGAACAAACAGCGTTTGACACCTTAGATGATCAACTGGTCGGCAGCCTGCCATGCCTGCTTCAGTTGACGACAGCTGCTTCCCGGTGGTTGTGTACCATGTTCAAGGTGACCACAGCTCCCAACAGACGGTGGATGCTGACGTCATCCGGCGCAAGCTCGCAAGCACGGCGCAGCATCTTCTCCGCTTCAAGATAATCCTTGTTCTCCTTGAGCGCCACACCGGCGTGGTAATATGGGCGAGCATCATTAGGGGCCGCAGCAATTGCCTGGTTGAATGTATTCAATGCCAGCGAGTGCTGCCGTCGCTGTTGGTGGACGCGGCCAAGCTCCAGATATGGATCGATAAAATCGGGGTTGGAATGGATGGCCTCCACCAGATTGTGGATGGCTTGATCCAGGTGACCGGCCTGGCTGAGCAAGCTGCCTAACTGGTAATGCAGAGATGCCTGTAGGTTTGCATCTTGTGAATCGAGGCTGGTATTGCTGCGCAAGGCGCGCTGGGCAGTATGGATGGCGGCTTCGAGCTGACCGTCTTCTGCCAGGGTCTTTGCGAGCTCGCTCAACACACGCGGCTCTTCCGGAAAACGCTCGGATAGCTCGTGTGCGGTTTGGAGAGCTGCTTTTGCGCCGCGTGCCTCCCGGATAAGCTGGATGTGTTCCAGGTGCAGCGGCAGGGGCGCCTGGATGTTCGGTAAGGCTTTCTCAAGCAGCTCGATGGCATCCCCCGGCTGGTTTAGTGCCTGCAGGGCGCGCGACATCAGCAGCAGGGCGCTGGCATTCTCGGGTTCCAGGTCCAGGGCAGCCTGAGCGTGGCTTCGAGCGCTTTTCGGTTGACCTTCATCCAGGGCAATCTCTCCTCGCAGCAGCAAGGGTGCCACCTGGCTCGGAGCCAGATGGATCGTTTTTTCTGCACATTCGGCTGCTTCACTTACATTCCCGGCCGACTGGTGGGCCTGAGCCAGGAGCAGCCATACTTGAACGTCATCGGGGGTCATCTCGGAGGCAATTTCTAGCAATTCGATCGATTTCTGCGTCACGCTGCGCTGAGCATAAATCTGTCCTAAGAGAATATAAGGCTCGGCGAAATCCGGGGCAAAACGGATGGCCTGTTCCAGGTGCGAGATGGCGCTGTCGGAAGCTGCCTGCCCATCCTTTGGTAAATGGCTCAGATAGATTTTGGCTGCCAGGGTGTGCCAGTGCGATTCGTCGGGCCAATACTTCAATGCTTTTTGGATAGCCTGCAGTGCAATGGTGCTGTCCTCGAGGGGATTCCCGTGCTTGTGGGTCAGCCTGGCAAGCAGAGCGTACAGCATGGGGGTATCATTCCTGCGCAGCAAGATCTCGCCTGGCAACGGGTGAGTTTGCGAGTCTTCCTCAGGATGCACCAGCCCATCGATGGCGGCGTGAGCAGCTGCCAATGCCTGGCGCGGTTTGCTTTCAGAGAGAGCCAGGGCAAGCTGGGCCAGGACGAATGGGTTGTGTGAATACGTGCTGGCGGACTTACCCGCCGCGAGCAGGTCTCCAGTCTCGCTTAGGCAGGCAATTTCTGCCATCACGTCTTCGGGGTGGCGCGGGAGAGCAGCCAGGGCTTCAGCGCTCTGGGTGTTGGGGGCAAATACTGCCATGCCACGCGCCTGCCAGCGTTTGAGCAGGCAGTAGGGATCGACGCTCAGCTGCCCGAGCGTATCGGCACAGGCTTCGGGGATTTCTCCGGCCTGATCCAGGATAGCGGCCTCGGCATTTTGCATAGAGAAGATGAACGACCGGAAGGCTTCCTCGGAGAGTGCCTCTTCGCCCGGTGCGTGGGATACGACATCCAGTGACCGGCAAAGACGCTGCTGCTCTGCCCTCAGCACTAAAGCTCGCGCCAGGTTGAGATGGGCGTGTGGTTCCACATGGCAGCTTTTGGCAGTCTCTTCAGCCAGGCGGAAGGCGGCAGCCCACAGGCGCAGGTCGAGAGCCGCTTCAGCCAGGCGGCGCCGGGTGCTGGCACGACGATCTATCAGCTCCCATACTGGAGGAGCGTCATCGTCTGCTCTGCTGGTGGATTTGCTGTAACCTTCGAGCGCCAGCTGATAAATATCGACGGCGGGGGAAGAAGGCTGGTTGGCAAATCCTGCGATTGGCAGTTCGCCTTTGCGCAGGCTCAAGCGCGCTTGTAATGCCAGCAGCCCCGGATGATCCGGGGAGAGTTCGACTGCCCGGGCGATCTGGTGAGTTGCCAGACCGGTATCGTTCATTTCAAGGGCTAATTCGGCGCGCAGGCAGTGGTATTCCAGCCGGTCTGACAGGCTGGCGGTGGCATCGCAGTCTGGGCAGGCATCCAGTAAAGCTGCCGCGTTGTCGAACTGAAGCAGCGAGCGCGCCAGGTCAGCAGGCAGCAGTGATCCGGAAAGAGGGGAGAATATCGCCTGGCTATCGGGCTGCTCCTGCCTGGCGTAGATGTGGATGGCGTTAAGCGCCCGCTCCAGTGCTGCAGGGAGGTTTCCCAGGATGCGCTGCACCAACGCCATCTGGATGTGGATCTCTGGGTCATCTGGGACGATATCTGCAGCTGTTTCTAATGCCAACAGAGCCAGGTCCGTCCGTCCGGACGCGGTGACCTCTTCCAGGCTTTGCCCATCTTCAGTCTGCAGGAGCAGCTCGGCCTTCTTGATATAGAACTCTTTCCTGCCCTTATCGAGCTGGATGGCTTGTTCCAACGCTTGCAGGGCTGCCAGCCGCTGACCGGCCTTCTGATAAGCGCCTACCAGGCTGGTTAACAGAGAGATCTGATCCGGAAGGCCGTCGTCATCTATGAAGCTGTGCAGCCTGGAGTCATTTTGATGGATCTGCAGGGCGCGCTCCAGGCACACGACCGCTCCGCTGGGATCGCCTAAGTTCAGCAACCCCTGAGCTGCGTTGTGTAAGTCGGCTGCCGTTGCGTCCACAGCAAATCCCGGGACATCCCCTTCCAGCTGGTCGGTAAGGCGGTGAAATGAGATCTGGGCAGCATGGCATTCTCCGATCTGCATCTGCGCCTGACCCAGCCGTATCAGCAGGCTGCCCTGGTCTGGCACAAGCTGGCTGGCCTTTTCCAGAGCCTTGACAGCTTCGGAGAGTGTTTCAGCCAGGTGCACGCCAGGCTGGCATTGTAGATCATAGACCTTTTGGGCAAACCAGATGAGCATGTCGATGTCCTCCGGTGCCAGGTCCAGGGCAGTTTGAGCGGATTCATAAGCATTATCTGCCAGGCCAGCTGATTGATAGGCTTCACACAAGAAGCGGTGTACATCTGGGCTTTGCGGTCCGGCCTGGCTGGCCTCCTGGAGGGCAGCTACTGCGGTTTCAGTCTGCCCCAGGTCCAGGGCTACTTTGCCGAGGCCAAGCCAAAGGCGCATCCTCCAGGCGGCATCTTCGGAGAGCCGTGTTTCCAGTGCCTTACGGTAAGCGCTGACTGCCGGCAGGAGATCACCGGAGGCAGCCATAATCTCTGCTGAGAGGGCCCTGGCCTCCGGCAGCTCTGGAGATAACTCCATCGCTCTGCCCAGGTAATGGAGCGCCATCTGGTAGTATTCGGGCTCTACACGACCATCCAGGTTGAGCACACAATGAGCGAAATCCAGGTAGGCACCCGGATCACCGGGTTCGGTGCTGAGAACTGCCTGGAGTGGGGCCAGTGCCGGCCTTGGATTATCCATTGCCAGGAGCGCCCGAGCGTAGCTGTATGCGATCTCCGGATGGTAGGGCGAGACCTGGTAGGCCTGTTCCAGGTGCTGGCAGGCCTCTTCCAGGTGACCCAGGTGGAACAAAGTCTGTCCCAGCCGCAAGGCAATCCGATTGCCAAGTGCAGTGTCTTTTCCACCATTCCTGTTCTCGTTCACCAGACTGTGAGCCTTACGCAGGTAGCTGAGCGCCTGGCTGGGAGCGTTATCTTCCAGGCAAGCTTCACCGAGCGCCAGTAAAATCTCCGCTTGGTCTGGAGCAGCCTGGGATGCGGCGCGTAGAGTCTCTAATGCCCGGGGAGCCTCACCATGCGATTGGTAGACACGTGCCAGCGCCAGCCAGGGAGCAGGGTGGTCGGGTATCAGCTGTGTCGCCTGATCTAGCTGTTCGATGGCTTCATCGAATTTATCCAGGGCAGCCAATGCCTCGCCACGCAGGGCGCAGGCTATGCCATCGGTTTGGTCGGCGGTCAAGAGCTGATCACAGATCTGGATGGCACGCTCTGCCTGTCCGGATGGCAGGGCACTGGCAGCCAGTTCGTACCAGTCCTGCGGCGCCGGGTGAGCGAGGCGTTCAATCAGGCTGCTGCGCTCTGTAAACGCAGCCAGCCACTCGTTTCCAGCCTCCAGGATCAAAGCCAGCTGGCGGCACAGGTCGATCCGCTCGGGAGCCAGGCCGACGGCCAGGTGAGCAGACCCGATTGCGGGTTGAAATTGTCCAGCCGCCGACTGAGACCTTGCCAGCAGTGAGACTGCCTCCACGTCCGCAGGGTTGATATCCAAAGCCATCTGTATTGCCCGGATAGCCTGGCGTGGCGTAGATAAGTCCAGGAACAGCCGGGCCAGGTCAAGCAGTGGCTGTTTACCGTACGGGAGGGGTGTCCCACTCGCAACATGGGATTGGATCTGCATGTTGAGTGCATGTTCGGCGTGCCGGCGGGCAACCTCGGGTTCTCCGGCGGAGAGAGCCAGCCTGGCGCGTGCGAAGCGAAGTGCAGATGGCTGGTGCAGCAGGGTGCCGGTCTGGTGCGGATGCTCATTGAGATGGATCAGGGCATCGGTGTGCCGGTTGTCATCGATCAAAGAGACCAGCAATCCGCCCAGATGATTGAGCGACTCCGGATCCAGGCGGCTGGCTTGCTCCCAGGCACTAAGGCAGCTTTGCCGGTCTTCATCTTCAGCTGCTGCCTGTGCCAGCCTGGCGGAGAGCTGCGCCTGCATACAGCGGGCGATCTGGATCGTCTCATTCAGGATGGGTATGGCGAGCTTGGGTTGGGCTGCCAACCTTAATACCTCCGAGCGGACGAGCAGGCTGTTGATCTGGTCGTAGTATGCGTGTAATCCCAAGCCGTTCAGGGGGATGTCAGCGATGGCTGCGCCTGGATCCATTTTCGAGGATTGCAGCAAAGTTTGCGCCATGCTGACTGCCAGACTGGGGCGGTGGGCATACAGCATTTTAATAAAGGGAAAGCATTGTTTGATAGGCAGGCAGTCGACCAATTGGGTCAATCGATCCACCTGCCCTGCGAGCGGGATTGGCGCGCTCAAAAATGCGTGAATTGCCAGGTTTGCATTTCCGCCATTGATCAGGCTGGTTAACAATCCCAGGGGATCCGGCAGCAAGGTGTACAGGCAGGCGAAAGTGGTTGGCGATACATCTTCGCGGTCGAATGAAATCTCCTGCCATGTCTCCACATCATTCAACTGGTCGATCAGGTTCAGCGCCTGCATGCCAGCCTTCCTCAGATCCGGTGCGCAATCCCAAAGATCTGCTTCCCCGGTGGGGTGGAAAACAGGCTCAGGTACCTGGTGGTAGTCGGCATTCCGCACTGCCTCTACAGGATCGGGGAATCCTATGGCAAGCAGGCACAGGACTGCAGGCGAGAAGGCTTCCGCCTGCTCTCCCAGTTCAGCCAGGACGCGCTGTCCAAATTCACCCTGCAGGCTGTCCCAGACGGTCCGGTCCTGGCGCAGGGCCGCGATGAGCCAGGGCCAAGCCGTCTCTGGAAGGGTTCGTTTTAGCTCGATGATGAAGGAAAAGGCTGTCATTCGATGTCTACCCCTTAATAGATCTTCAGGGCCAGTAAACTGGCGCTGACCATTAGGATCAAACCAATTATGGTGATGAACACTCCTACGCCTGTCGTTGTGCGCACCATCTCGTTCAACGCATTCAACAAGCCTGAGGCGTTGCCGACCAATCCGGCAATGTCATCAGCCAGCCCCTTTTGTGCCAGCTTGGTAGTTTGGGCTGCCAGGGTGCGTAAATCCTTGCTGGAAATCCGCACCGTCAGGATTACAACGCCGGTGATCGTGCAGGCAACTCCGAGCAGAAATAAGACGACAGCCATAACCAGTAAAATCTCATTTGCAGATAATGTAGCCATAGTTCCCTCGCCTGGTGAGTAAAGGATCTTGAACCCCAGATGGATTATTGTGTGCTCTGGACGAGCGTTATGGACGGAAATTCGCATACAAAGCCGCCCCCAAATGCCTGCATACTATCGATATCATCGACCACTTGCTGCGCAGTAAGATCGGTATGTATATGCTCATGTAAAGAACTGAGCAGTTTGTCAATACGAATGAGGGAAAAATCCAGTTGAGGACTTTTTTGGCAAAGGCGCTGGATCAGTTGTACCTGGGAGAATATTGCACCTTGTGGATCTTCCAGCGTATTGGGGATGGAAGCTAATGCCTGCTCCCCATCAAGTATCTCCAACTTGTTCTTTTGCCGGCGGTCAACAGATTCCACACCGCCGGAGTAGTCGACGACCCCTGCCAGGGCATTGCTGTCCAATACTATGTAGTTCGTCCACCAGATTTCCTGTTCATCAAGCAGCTCGAGGAAATCCGGATCGGGTGCGCCTCCTGGCGTCAGGTCGAACAGGCCGGGATAAAGATCGTTTACCTGGATATTCAGATTGTCTCCATCTGGGATGACCGAGGGATACAAGGGCATCAGGTATAGTTGGGGCATATTGGGCAGGTAAAGCGCCAACCAGACCGCCTCGAGCCTGGGTTGGGGTGCATCCAGGTGATCTACCCCGATAACCAGTATGTTCTTTTGCTGGATGCGCTGTTGGGTTTGCTCGCTGGTAGGCACTGGAAGAGTGCTTGATCGTTGCGGGGCAAACGAATCATCCACCCAATCTGCCTTGTCACTGGCAATTTGCTCGACCAGCCTGGCTCTCTGCACATCTCCCTGGTCGGACGAGATGACCGATCTCTCGATCTGCTTGCCGGTCCAATGACCGGCAAGCACAAAAACGGCGAAAACAAGAAAGGGGAAGACCAGGTGGCGAGTTTTCATGGTGCACTCGATTTATAGAATAATTTTGGCTCGAAGGGAGTGATCATCTTTTCTAGAGGTGCCGCTGCCGCTGCAGGGCTGGCCTTCGCTAGCGAAACCATCTGGCTCAGGGCGATGTACGCAGGGTGCAGGCTGGGGACACCATCTTGAATTTGGATGAGGCATGCGGATCGGCTCTTTTCCGGGCTGGCACCCAGAGCGGGATTCAGGCAATCGACGAAAGCTGCCCCGATATAGAGCTGGGATTTTATCATTTGCATCGCCTGGTTGAACCAGCTGGTTTGTTTTCCTGTCTGCGAATTGGAGGCTGAGGCGATATTGGCGACCGATTGGCCGTCCTGGCTGTAAGTGAAAGCAGGCCAGGAAAAGCCGGTGATCCAGATCAAATGCTCCGCATGCTGGTTATCGAGCATCACTTTGCGGATGGCTTCATAGCGGCGCAGAACGCGTGGATCGGCTCCCCACGGCGTGTCCAGCGGATCTTGCGCGCTGTACGGCAAGCGGACGCCGATCACCGACATATATTGCGCTGCGCCGGCGGCGTACAAGCCTTGTAGGAACTGCACATCCTCCATGTCGCGTCCGGGGTTCTGCGGGTCGATGGGCGCCAGCCCGGCAGCGATCAATACCGTCGATCTTCGAGCACTCTCCAGGCTGCCGGCAGTGATCCTGAGCAGATCTGTGTACGCCTCGGGATCAGGCTGGATGCCCCATCCGGAATAGGTGTTTGCCTGGGGAAAGAGCTCCACCGCTAATAGCACATCCGGATAGAGGCGGGCAAGCTGTGCGACCAGACCGGCAGTCAGCTCGGGATTCGGTCCGGTTGGGGTGAGCGCCCATCCCGGTGCGTGGGTAATTGAGACCAGGACTCTTAGATGGTTTTCTGCGGCGGAAACCATCACTTTGTTCAGCTCGACCAGATCGAGCGAGGCATTCCGATTGGGCCAATGCCGCGCCCAATCGAAGTCGATACCGATCCAATCCAACCCGATCCCGGCGGCAGTTTTCAAAGCCAGGTCTACTTCCTGTCCCCAGGGATCGATGCGCGCCCCGTACCCAAATCCGGGGTAGACAGGCAGGCCGCTCTCGCCCCTGGCAGGAGAAGCAGATCCGGCAGCAAGAAATACCAGGCAGACGATCAAAATGCCGGTTCTCAAAAGCGCGTGGATCGATCTTGTTGAAGACACTGACTGCATCCTGTTCCTGGATACTCGCTGGAGACGCTTCGCGCGCCGATCTAATGACCGGTCAGGCGGTCAATATTCCAATCACAATCCCGAACGCGAAACCGCTTACCGAAAAGATTACGCCTTCTTTCAAGGCAGGTATCACATTCTCTTTGCGGCTTATGTCATACACAGCCGGAAGCACTCGGTGCAGCAATCTGGAATTGCTCAAGATCGGGATGGTAAACGTCCAAAAAGAGAGTTCAAGCTGGCGGCTCATCTGTTTGATATCGATCATGGCTTACCTTCCTGAAATTCGTCTGGAGCGACGTTGTTTTGCGGGATTTAACGCGACGTGGTTATCTTGATCAGCTTGCCGCGTGCATTGACAACGACGCGGAGATAGCGAGACATCGTTTTGCTGCCGCTGGCCGATTGGACGACTGCGCTGGTCTTGAAAGTGAGCAGGTAGTTGGGTTCCGCCGGTGGGGGCGTGTCAGGCGCATGCGGCTGGCGACGCACCTTCGGCTGGCTCTCGGAAAACTCCGGATAGCGTTTGTGAATCTGTGAAACAACCTGCTTAAGTATCTTTGGATCCATGATCTACCCTGCGTAACGTATCCGCCGGCGCAGGAAGGCAGGCAGGTCGATATCACTGGGATCTGGGGCAGCTCGCAGCGGGGTAACCGGGATAGCAATGAGCGGCTCAGGCTCAATCGTTTCCACCGTTTTGCTGGCTTGTTCGAGCTCTATTTTGGGGGTCGCGGCCTGTGGAGCTGCAACTTTGGAGAGTGTCTCTTCCAGGGTAGGTGCTCCCAGACCGGTGACGATCAAGGTAACCTGCACCCTATCTTCCATCCGCTCGTCGTTGATGATCCCGAGCACGATTTCGGTTTGCGGCGTTGTCTGCTCCGACAGGCGGGTGAGCGCCGCTTCGACTTCGAACAGGGTCATATCCGGACCGCCGGTGAAGTTGGCGATCACGCCAGCAGCGTGATCCAGCGATACCGATTCAATCATGGGGTGGTGCAGCGCCTGGTCGATGGCTTTATCGGCCTTGTTCTCTCCCTGTCCGTAGCCGATTGCCATCAGCGCCCCGCCTCCCAGCTTCATCAGCCGGCGAATGTGCGAGAAATCCACGTTGATCATGCCCGGCTCGGTGATCAGCTCGGAGATACCCTGGACAGCCTGGCGCAGTACATCATCAGCCAGTCTGAAAGCCATCTCCATCGGCAGGTTTTTCGGTGCCACGTACAGCAGGCGGTCATTGGGGATGGTGATCAGCGTATCGCTGTGCTGCTGAAGCAAGGCAATCCCTTCTACGGCATTGCGCTGGCGTCGCCCCATCTCGAACAAGAAGGGCATGGTGACGATCGAGATGGTGACAGCCCCCAGCTTACGAGCGATCTCTGCCGCCACCGGGATAGCTCCCGTGCCGGTCCCACCGCCCATGCCAGCGGTCAGGAAGACCATGTCCGCCCCGGAGAGCGCCGCAGCAATCTCCTTGCAGCTCTCTTCGGCAGCCGCCCGTCCCAGGCGCGGGTCGCCGCCCGCCCCCAGGCCGCGCGAGACGTGCGGTCCCATCAAGATCTTGCGGGGAGCCGGATTGGTTTTGAGAACCTGCAGGTCGGTGTTAGCGGCAATGAATTCCACCCCGCTGATTTCGTGCTCGATCATGCGGGTGACGGCATTGCTGCCACCTCCACCCAGGCCAAGCACCTTTAATACGGGCTTGTAGATATCGGATGACATGTTCTTTGGGGTTGTCTGGGTAATTGTCTCGCTCATGATTTACCTCGCAAGGGATTGATATTCTGATATTTACTCTATTGGTGCAATACTTATGCCATCTACTTCCAGCCGCTCAACCGAGCAGCCAGCGCTGCGCAGACTCTGCAGTACTTCTTCTGGAAAAGTTTGTTCATCTCCGGCGATGCTTACATGTGCTGCCAGGGCAGCTTCGTCCGTGGAGAATCCGATGGTCGGGAACTCCCCTGCAATGGTGTGCCACAGGCATTGCAGGGTCCTGGAAGCGGCGGCTGGCTCACGGGGAACCAGGATATAGTTGGCGATTGGGCGCAAGGAAGCATGCATTGCCAGGTTGGACCGGATGGCGCTTTCGAAGGATTGGCCGTCTTTCACTGCCCACAAACGGGTCACCGCCTTAACTACCGGCAGGGCTTTGCCATCGGGTTGGAACCATGCTGCCCTGGCATCTTTCGACCTGCTATCTGCCGCCAGCAGCCAGAAGTTGCATGCCAATACATTGGATGATACGGGAGGCAACGTTTCGCTGCCGGGTGTATATATCCCCTCCAGCAACCGGGCAATTGCCAGGTTCGTCTGGGCATGAGCTTCCAGGCTGCTTGCGGCGTTATCCTGTTCCTGGATGATAGGAGGGGTAGCCCCGCCCGCGAGCATAATTACCGGACAGGGCCGTCCTAATACCGCTTCAGCGATTGCCATGTACCAGTCGAATACATAGAAACCGAGATGGTCCTCCTGACCAGGCGGTGTGTAATAAGGGCGCGATTGGGGCCAGCGCTCCGGCCCGCCGGCTCCCCAGCCCAGGCATCGCTCACCTGTCCAGGCGTAAGCGCCAAGTACCAGTTTTTCGGCTAACTCGGTTTGCCCCCGTCTTACGATGCCTTGCAGCGCTGCTCGCAGGAAAGCCGTGTCCCAATAATCGCCCCCTGGCTCCAGCGGCGGGAATACCGGGATCAAACCAGCCTGCACAGCCAGGCTGGCAGCGGGCAGATATATGTCGAGAAAGCGCTCCACCAGATCGCTCTGTGCCCAGGCGGAGGCCGGCCATTTAGACCGCAGGTTAGGACGATCGTAAAGGGTTACCAGGCGCACATCCCACTCCGCATAAGCATCCAGCAGCAAGCCCAGGCTGTCCAGGTCAGCAGAGCGGTCGAGCGGCAAGTGGAAGTGCAGCACCGGCTCGACTTTCTGGCTGATAAGGCCGCGCAGGAAAGTCTCTGGGATGGCCCGGTCGAGAGGGGCGATCAAGGTCAGCCAGGAACCTCCCAGGGCCTTGATCTCAGGCAGCCAGGTTTGCAGGTCAATTTCTCGATAATGGAGGGTATCTGGAAAATAGTGGAATCCCAGGCGGGTCGCCGCCCGCCGCTCAATTTGATTGGTCATAGCATCTCTCCAGCAGGGTGTGCAAGAGATGATGCAAGAAGCATACCAGTCGAGTTCTATGATATAATCTGACCAATCAGGCAAGAAAGATTCTACAATCGACTTGGGGATTGAAAACCTGACTGGCAATAGGGTTTGCATTTCAATACCTGGATCTGCACTTGGTCGTCCAGATTGAGACACCGCAAGGCAGCCCTCGATGTACTCATGGAGTGAATCGACATCCAGAATAAAGACCTCCCGGCTGATCCTGGCGTTGTGCATCAGCCTGGCGATGTGTCTCTCGACGGCGTGCAACCGGGGGAAAAATACGCCAGAACCACCTGCCGGCACTTATAAAATTGACCCGCTGTTTCTGCCATTTTACAACCAGCTCGGTGGGCAGGAAACACTCGGACTGGGGATTTCACCCATCTTCCGCGATGGGGATAAGATCTATCAATACACTTCTGCCGCGCTTCTTATGTACGATTCCGAGGCGCCAGAGGGGCAGCGTGTAAGCCTAGCGCCCCTGGGGCGTGACCTGGGAATTTATGAGCAACCTGTCGGCAACGTCCTGGAAACCGGAGGCCGGCTCGAAAGTGGTTATAAGATATTCGATAAATTCCTGCCCTTATTCGATCAATTGGGGGGTACCGCGGTCGCCGGTCAGCCGCTGACCGAGTGGCATTTCAATCCGAATACGAATCGCTACGAGCAGTATTTCGAGAATCTCGGCTTCTATTGGCTCGGGGGCGCCGATGAGGACGATGTGCACCTGCTTTCCTATGGCGCCTGGAAATGCGCCAGTCATTGCGAGCAGGTGATGGAAGCTACCAGCCGGGTCAGCGCTCCGTCTGTCAGCCTTCCTGCAGTTGTCAGGACCGCCGCTCAGTTGGGACTTGATTTCACCGGCTTTGCCCGCAACATCCCGATAATCGTTGACGGTCAAATCCATGTCATTTACGACAACGTGGTCTTCCTCCTTGATCAGCTCGAGCCAAACACTGTCAAGCTGCTGGCGCTGCCCGAAGCAGTGGGGTACGTCCGGGAGGATCCTGCCGCGCCCAGCCCTGCACCGGACATGGATTTTTATCCCACCCAGGAGAACCTGGGCTACAATATCCCGCACAGCTTTATCGATTATATCCAGCGGCATGGCGGCTTCGACTTCGTTGGGCAGCCGATCACGCACGTTTCCCGGCCCGATCCGCAAACTCTGCAGCAGTGCTTCGTAGGGTTATGTCTGCAAGGACGCCTCCTGGAGAGCGGCGAGGTGGATGTCCGTGTCATGCCGTTGGGGGTGAAGTATTCCGCAGTTGATACACGGCCCGAAATTCCCGCATGGAATTCCCGCGAGCTCACCGTGCAGATTTGGGAGAGCTATCCGATGATCTCTCCCGGGCAGGAGCAGGAGATCGGGGTGGCAGTGCTCAGCGGGGGACTGCCGGTTGAGAACGTAGAGACGGAGCTAACCCTGCGCATGCCCAGCGGAGATGATCAGTCTTACCTCTTGCCCGCTACGGACGAAAATGGGGAGACCTCCATGCTCTTGCCGGCTCTACAGGCTGAAAATGGTACCTTGATCCCTTATAAAGCCTGTGTACAGATCCAAAGCCAGCCAAGATTCTGTGTGGTGGACAGCTTCCTGGTCTGGCAAACAGATTATGTCCAGATCAATCCGCTACTGCCTCCTCAAAAGACCAGCTACCTGCCGTTTATCATGAAAAACGCGACCTTGTACCTGCCGGCGTTTATCAACACCCATATCACATATCTGCCATTCTTGAGAAACCAGCACTGATCCCCGGCGCTCCCGCCCAAACACCCCCTGATTACCCCTGAAGTGCGTAAATACTTAAATTAACGTCAGTTCGGGTTATCGGGAAAAAGAGGACCTTTGTTGTAGTTATGGGCGGCGAAGCCGCCCATAACTACAACAAAAACTCTTATCCCGTACTCACTTAAAATAACCAATGGCAGGCAGCCCATCGCTCGGTGCTGCCTGCCGTTAAGCTTTGATAATCTGGGTATGCGGGATCAAAAACTAATGAAAGTGTAAGGTTTATTGTGCAAGGAATGTGCCAGATGTTAATGATATTTGGTATAATGGGTCGAAATTTATTTTTTGTTTGTGTTGTCTTTTCATTCAGAATCTTTTGCCCTATCAAATAATCGAATAGTAATTAGGGGCATAATGGCATGGAGGTGGGTGTAAATAGGCTGGTCTGCTTGATCACGCCGTGTTGTTTGGGCAGGTGGTACAGCAAAAAAAACTGAATATGCATTAGGGTGGAGCAAAGTAGAACGGTAAATTACATGGTTAAGTTATTTCGACTACTGATTCTTGTCATTATCACGACATCATTGGCTGCCTGCGGGTCTGATACCCCTACACCGGTCCCTACAGCTGAACCGCCGGATTCCAAAATTAAGGAGTTATACGATCAACTTGGTGGTGTAAACAACCTGGGACCGATTATCTCCCCCTCGTTCGAATACAACGGAATCAGTTACCAGTACGCTCAGGCTGCATTGCTGGTCTATGATCCTCTGGCGTCTGCCAACCAGCGCCGCCGCCTGGAGCCGCTCGGACGTGATTTTAATATTACCGAGCCGCCGGTGCCCCGCCCGGAGCGCTCGGATGTGCGCTACGTCGAGGGGCATATCATCTATGAGAAATTCTTGCCCCTCTATGAGCAGCTGGGCGGCGTGCGTTTTGTCGGCAGACCGCTCACCGAAATGCACTACAATCCCATCCGCCTGCGCTACGAGCAGTTTTTTGAGAACCTGGGCTTCTATATACACCAATACGATTTATCCGAGACGGTCAGGCTGCTGGCATACGGTGTCTTCAAATGCGATTCAAACTGCCGGCAGCCGGGTCAAATTGATGGTACCGTCGACAGGCTTCATGGCCCTGATCCGCAGTTCGTCGATGCTGTCTCCCGTTTGGGATCGGATTTTACAGGCGCTGCCATCAGCGATGCCTACACAACTCCGGACGGCTACCTGGAGCAGGTATATCAGAACCTGGTGCTGGTCGCTGATCCCAACCAGCCGGGGAGGATTTTCCCGCGCGAGATCACACAGTCGGTCGGTAATTACCCTGAGCCGCTGGCTGAAAGAAGCTCCGATCCGGAAACTTATTTCTACGCTGTCCAGGGCGAAGACCGTGGCTACAACATTACCCGTCCGTTTATGGATTATATCGCCCAGCATGGTGGGCTGGAGATCACCGGGGCGCCGATCGGCGAGCGCAGGCTGTGGAATAACGACGTCTACCGCCAATGCTTTACCAACCTGTGCATGGAAGAGCATCTGGATGAGGTAGATTATCGAAGGATACAACCGGCGCAGATCGGTTATATCTATATCCAGACTACGGTAGCTCCTGTGATGGGTGCAACCGCTGCGCAAGAACCGCCTGTGGATATCTCTCCGGAACAGCCTGAACCGGTAGTACAGCCAACCGAGGCTGTAATGCCAGCTCCGGTGCAGGAATCTACTCCTATCGAGCAGCCCACCGCCCAGCCGGTGGTGGAGCCGGCTGCCCCGATCGACCCAAGCTCTCAGTCTGCCAGCCAGATCAGCATCCGGGTATGGGAGACCTTTTCAGTGGTGGCGCCTGATCAAAACCAGGAGATCGGGGTCAGTGTATACGAGAACAACGCCCCGCTCAGCGGCATTGAGCCGGATATTAAAGTAACGCTGCCTGATGGGAGCATACGGTCGTATTACATGTATCCAACCGGGGGAGACGGGCAGACGCGCATGCAGGTGGAGCCGATCGCGGCGCCCAGCGGTACACTCATCCTCTATGAGGTGTGCGTCTTTTTATTGGGCGGGCAGAAGCTGTGCGTGGGGGATAGCTATATGATCTGGGTAAGCCCGTAAATGCTCTCACAATCTACTGCCGCGTAAGAAATTAACAGCCGTTTTTTCCTTCAGTTAGCTCCGCCGGTAGATGGGAGAGATCGATGGACTTCTCGTCGCAGAAAAGCACGGCACTCTCGATCACATTGCTCAGCTGGCGGATGTTGCCGGGCCAGCTGTATTCCATCAAAACCTGCATGGCGCGTGGGGTAACATCCGTAATATTTGCCCCCTGGCGCTGGTTGAATCTGCGGACGAACAGGCCAACCAAATCCGGGATATCTTCCCTGCGCTCGCGCAATGGGGGTAGGTGCAGGTCGACTACTTTCAGCCGGTAGTACAGGTCTTCGCGGAAAGTGCCATCCGTTATCATCTTCTTTAGATCGCGATTAGAAGCCGCAATCACCTGAACATCCACCTGGATGAGGTTCATACCGCCGACCCGGCGGAAGGTGCGCTCCTGAAGGGCGCGCAACAGCTTGACCTGGACATCCACCGGGATTGAGGATATCTCGTCCAAGAATAAGACGCCGTTATCGGCGACTTCCATTAGGCCGAGTTTGCGTTTTTCGGCGCTGGTAAAAGCTCCCGCCTCATGCCCAAACAGCTCGGATTCAAAGACCGTGCTCTGGATTGCCGGGCAGTTGATATCGATGAATAGTTTTTGGGAGCGCGGCCCCATTTTGTGTATCGCCCGGGCCAGGATTTCCTTGCCTGTCCCGTTTTCCCCGGTGATCAGCACCGAGACCGCCGCGGCTGCCGCACGGGCTGCCCTGTCGAACACTTCCAGCACTTTTGGATTCTTCCCAACGATGAAATCAAAGTCCTGGTGCTGAGCCCTGCGCAGTTGAGCCAGCTCTCGGTGCATGGCAACATTGTACCTGGCCCGCTGGATTGAGCTTTCCAACCTGGGAAACTGCACCGGCTTGGTCAGAAAGTCTTGCGCGCCGTTTTTCATGGCATCCACCGCCATCTCGATATCCCCGTAAGCCGTGATCATGATGATCGGTGGGCGATCTGGCATGCGGGCGGTTTCCTCAAGCAGGCTGGGTCCATAACCATCCGGCAGCTTTACATCCAGCAAGATAATATCCGCCGCGCCGGATTCTATATACTGCTTGGCTTCTTTCATCGTGCCGACGCCGATGACTTCATATCCCTGGGAAGTCAGAAACTCGCCGATAAAATTGCGTGCGTGCTCTTCATCATCCACAATTAATATGCTGAAGCTCATATTATTCTCCGCAAGGTATCCGGTCCAGGCGAGCGCCTCGGGTGAGCTTTACGTGGCTGCCTCGTCTGGCTGGATGGCTGGAATTTGAACAGTGAAGACGGTGCCCCCAGGGAAGCTGTTTAGCTGGATCAGACCTTTGTGAGCGGTGAGGATTCGCTGGGTGATTGCCAACCCCAGACCGGTTCCGCTGGATTTAGTGGTAAAAAACGGCTTGAACAGGTTCTCCTGGATCTCTTTGGGTATGCCTGGCCCGTTATCGGCGACCATTACTGTGGCATATTGGCGCTTACCGGTTGTCTCCGCCGGTTGGACCTTGACCCCCAGCACGCCGCCATTTTGCTCCATAGCTTCGATGGCATTATTGATCAAATTGGTGAATACCTGTTCCAGAGCGCGTGGATTTCCCATCACCAGGGGCGTGTTCGGATCGGCTTTCATATGGTGGGTGATATTGGCGGCAGTGATCTTTGCGCGCATCCGGTCAAGCAGTCTTCCTACCAGCAGTCCCAGATCGACAGGCTCCATCTCGAACTCAGTCGAGCGGGCATAAGTTAGCACATTTTTCATCAACGATTCAACGCGGCTGCAGTCGGCTTGCATCAGGGCAATTGTCTCCCGCTTCGGGTCGTCCGGTGGAAGCTTATAATCCATCAGCTGCAGACCCGCGCTGATGCTGTTCAGTGGATTGCGTACCTCGTGAGCAAAGATCGCGATCACCGTCCCCAGCAGGGCGTGCTGCTGGAGCTGTTCAGCCTGGCTCTTGGCGATTTCCTGCTCGCTCAGGTCCTGGATCATGACGATCATCCCCTCCACGGTTTCGCCATCCACGACGGGCAGTGTGCTCACCCGGGCCAGGAAGGCTTCACCCGAGCGGCGGTATAGGCGGATTTGATCCTGATTGATGGTCGGAATGCCGTCCTGAGCGATGCGTAAAGCTGGCATCAGGTTATCCGTTCCGATCAAGATATCGGCGACCGGCAGCCCCTGGGCTTCTGCATTGGAATAGCCTAACGAAGCCTCTGCCGCACGGTTCAGCAGGATGACTTTATAGTCACTGGTCAAAGCGATCAGGCTGTCCTGAACAGCATCCTGGGCGATGGCTACAAAACGCCGGAACTGCCTTTGGTCCTCCAGCTCGGTGGATAAATTTGCCACCTTGGCATGGTGCTGGATCACATTGTAAGCTGTTCCCGCCAGGATGTTCAGCAGGGGGATGATCTGCTCACCCTGCGGGATTTGTGTGTCAGCGACGACCAGCACACCGATGATGGCGTGTGGATCGCCAATCGGTACCGAGGCCAGGTTGGCAAATCCGGCTGCCCGGGATAGGCTGTGCAGGTAGGCATGCGGACGTATCCCTGGCGTCCAGTATTGGGCAGTGCGCAGATACAGGATATCCTGAGGTGGCAGCTCTTCCGGTAGGTCTTCGCCCAGGTAGGTCAGCCGCTTAAGCTGCAGATTCTGGCCTTCCGCCTGATAGACTGCCAGCGACGAGGCTGAGGTAAGCGCCTGGCCCGTTTCCAGGACCAGCCTCAGACCGCTCTCGATGTCCGGCTGCTGGCTGGCGCTGGTTAAATTGACGAGATGCTCGAGCAGTTGGCTGCGCCGCTGCAGGTCTGCCTGGCGTTGCTGCGAGAGGCTGGCTGGCTCCAGGCTGAACAGCACCCAGCGTCCATCTGCAGAAATTTCTTCTTGTGCTGCCAGGACCTCTACATTCGATTTGTTGCGCCGCACAAGCGAGAGCTGCGCAGTATCCGGCGTCGCATTCCCATCCTCCCGTTTTGCTTTTGTGGGATAGTCGGTAAAAAGGTCCTTCAGGCGCATATTCGCCAGCTCATTGCGTGTGTAAGCGCTGAGCTCAATGGCTTTAGTGTTCGCCATCAGGATGCGCTGGTCATGTGTATCGACCAGGATTACGGCGCTGGTGAATAAATCCAGCAGGCGGTTAATTTCCTCCGGTCCGAAACCGTGCCTTAGTTTTGTGATCGGAGGGAAATGGACAGCGAATTTCATCGAATCGGGATTCTCACGCAGCTACCGGACTGGGTTGGTGGTTGTGATTGCGCAGATGGGCCGGGAGAATGCCTTCCATTGCCCGGTATTTCGCCACCGTCCGCCTTGCAATGGGGAATCCTTGTTTTTTCAGCAGCCGGGCGATCTGGGTATCGGTCAGTGGCTTGGTCTCCTGGGAGATAATCTGCCGCAGGGCAGTGCGGATGTGCAGGCTGCGATCGAAGAATTTTGATAGCGGGACGATGTGCCCTGACGGCAATTGTACCGCCTTATTCGCGACCGCGCGCGAGATCGTCGATTCGTGCACATCCAAAACAACTGCCAGGCTGGCGCGCGTGATCGGTTCGAGGTGGGCATCCCCGCGCAGGATGTACTCGCGCTGGATCGTAGCCAGCCGCTGCATCAGCTGCACAATGGTATGGTCGCGCTGCTGGATGCATTTGATCAGCAGTTGGGCCTGTTCCAGGTCTTTCTGCCATTGGTCGGATTTCTCAGGGGGAGCCTGGCTTAGCGACTGGCGGAAGAGCGGATTGATGCGCAGCCTGGCGATCAACGGCGAGATCACTTCGACCACCAGCGGCGTGTGATGGCTGTCGTTCAGCCGGCTTATGATCACATCCGGGATTGTATACACGTCCTGGACGGGCTCTGGCGATTGGTGGATATCACCCCAATGGGCGCGTGCCGGGTAAGGATTCAGATTATCGCTGATGAACAAGGCGATCTCACGTGCTTTGGCTGTGCTGATCCCCAGCTTACGTCCCAGCTCGATATACTGGCGGCGGCTGAGCAGGTCCATCCCCTCCCGGATTGCCTGGGCTGCTAGCTCCGGGGTGGGGCGGCTGTCGCTTAAGATTTCCAGCTGCACGAGCAGGGCTTCCTGGGGCGACCGGGAGCCGACCCCGACTGGTTCGGCGTGCTGGATCTGGCGGAGGACATGCTCCACACTGGAGAGCGGGACGTGGTGGTAGCGGGCAATCTCGCTGATTGGCAGGCGCAGCAGGCCGTCTTCGTCCAGGCTGGTCAGGATGTGCGCCGCGATCGGGCGATCCTCGGGATCTAATTCGGGCGCTATCTGGCGCAGCACGTAAACCGGCAGCTCTTCCACCTCGGCGCCCAATTCGTCTTCGGGAAGGTCTTCTCCCAGCGGTTTGTTGCGGGCCGGGAAAAAATCATCCCGCGATGATACGAACACGATTGGCTCGCTGGAGCCAGGCGTTTGTGGACGGCTGCATACCGGGCAGGGGCCGGGGTGTGTAAGCGGTCTGCGGCAGGATGGGCAAAATCTATCTTCGACCAGCTCCAGGGCCGGGTTGGAGGCCAGCTCCGATTCGATTTTCTGGTGCAGCTCCTGGGAGGTTAAGCCCATCAGCGTCATGGTCTGTGCCAGATGGGCGGTAGTGACCGGGCGTAGGGAGGTTGATTGCGATTGGATGATCATGTACGTGCCTCGTTCAGATGGGTTGATTATAACTTGTTGCAAGTTTTGTGCCAAAGAGATTCGCCCTTCTGGCGGGTGCGATTGCCCGGCAGGCGTACACTCCATCCTTTGGAGAAATTGTTTTGTGCTAAAATCATCCCAACCAGTAGAAATAGGGATAAGTGCACATGTTCAGATCCACCTTCATCTACCTGTCGAAAGCCGCCTGGGCGCGCCGGCTGGTGACCCAGTGGTCGTTTGCCAGGCGGGCAGCCTCCCGGTTTATTGCCGGGGAGACGCTCGATGATGCGATTCGAGTGGTACGCGAGCTGAATGAGCTGCATATCAATGCCACGATGGACCACCTGGGCGAGCATACCACCACGCCAGAGGATGCACGCCGAGCTGCCGATGAAATCCTGGATATTCTGGATGGAATCCGGGCTGTGGGTGTGCGCTCAAATGTGTCCATCAAGCTGACTCAGATCGGCATGGCAATAGACCCAGACTTGTGCGCACAAAATCTGGATAAAATCCTGACCTGCGCCCGGGAGCATGGCTCATTCGTACGAATAGATATCGAGGATTCTCCCTGGGTCGAAACGACATTGGAGCTTTGCAGGCAGATGCGGGAGCGGGGCTTCCACAACGTGGGCGTAGCGGTGCAGGCCTATTTGTACCGCAGTGAAAACGATGTGCGCCGACTGGGACAGGAAGGCATCCCCGTGCGGCTGTGTAAGGGTGCATATAAAGAATCCGCAGAGATTGCATATCCGAAAAAAGCCGATGTGGATGCCAGTTATGACCGGCTGGCGGCGATCTTGATGGACAGCTCGCTGGCAATGGGCTGCCCGCCGTTGAGCCAGGATGGTGTGATCCCGCCGCTGCCCGCCCTGGCGACCCATGATGAGCGCCGCATCCAGGCAGCGATCGATTATGCAAAGCGCATCGATCTGCCTATGCAGGCGCTGGAATTCCAGATGCTGCATGGAATCCGCAGGGACTTGCAGGAGAAACTGGCAGCTGAGGGCTACCCGGTGCGGGTTTATGTGCCATTCGGAACGGAGTGGTATCCCTATTTCACCCGCCGCCTGGCGGAGCGCCCCGCCAACCTGTGGTTTTTTATCTCTAACTATTTTCGCAACTGACCCGGCAGATGGTCCTGCTGCATCCAGGGAGGTGGAATGTCTAAAAATGTAAAACGCCGTTCCATCCGGCCTTTCATCTTAATGGGAGCCGGGTTATTACTCATTATCGTTTCGATCGCCTGGTTTATTTTCTCGGAGAATGTCAGGCAGCCGGTCGCCACATCAACCACGCAGCTACCAGCAGACAGTTTGGCGGGTGTTGAGCGTATCGACCCGCAAGATGCCTATGCAGCTCATCAGCAGGGGCAGGCTGTATTTGTAGATGTGCGTGGGTCAGATGAGTATGCGCAGAGCCATGTCGCTGGGGCAGTTTCCATCCCGTTGTTAGAGCTTGCGGATCGCGTTGCCGAGCTCGATCCGGATGATTGGATTATCACTTACTGAACCTGACCGGCTGAAGAGTCGAGCGCCCGTGCGGCGCAATATCTCTTAGAGAGCGGCTTCAAGCATGTCAACCCGATCAAAGGTGGTTTTCTTGCCTGGACGACGGCTGGGTATCCGGTCGAGCCATAAGCTGCTCGTTCAAGACGGGCAGCCCTTGATGGCTGGAGAAAATGACCAACCATCAAAAAGGAGCGCTGAATGGCTGACACCCCGCAACACCTTGCTGAACGCCTTCAAGCGGAGGGGGCAAAATCCCTTGCGTTTTTCAAAGCTTTGACCCGGGATCAGTGGGATGTAACCGTCTACACAGATGGTGCCCGGTGGAGCATCCAGAGTTTGCTGTGCCATTTCGTCGGCACCGAGGTCAGCTTTCAACGGCTGATCGATAACATCCTGTCTGGCGGCGAAGGAGCGCCGGAAGATTTCGACCTCAATCGCTACAACCAGCGCAAGGTGGCTGATCTCAGCGGTTTGCCGCTGGATATCCTGTTTGAGCACTTCCGCCTGGCCCGACAGCGCACGGTCGAGATTGTCCAAGCCCTGTCTGAGAAAGATCTGGAGCGAAGAGGACGCCACCCATTCCTGGGTGTTGTGCCGCTGCTCGAGATCATTAAAATGGTGTATCTGCACAACCAGATCCACCTGCGCGACCTGCGCAAGCTGGTCGCCTGACGAACCATGGTTATGGATACTCTCCGCCTGGTATTGAAACTCTCTCGCCCGCTCTTTCTCTTGGGAGGGGTTCTGGCTTATGCGCTAGGGGCTGGCATCGCTCGCTATCTGGGAACCGTGCTGAATTGGGAGACCTACCTCCTCGGACAGGCCTGGGTGACCCTCCTCCAGCTTGCCGGGCAGTATTTGAACGAGTATTACGATTACCCGGGGGATATCGACAATCCGAACCGCACGCCGTTCACAGGCGGCAGCGGTGCGCTTGGTGAAGATAAGCTGCCGCGCCGTACTGCTTTATTTCTGGCGCTTGGATGCCTGGCAGTGGTCGCTTCCCTTACGGTCATGATCCTGAGAGTAGTCGGTCCGTCGTCAGCTACGCTGCTGGTGATGGGTCTGGGCTTCCTGGGTGCTTTTTTCTACTCAGTCCCACCGGTCCGCCTGGCTGCCAGCGGCTATGGTGAGCTGAGTACGTCTATCCTGCTCGCCAACCTGGTGCCTGCTCTGGCTTTCTTACTTCAGGTAGGTGAGATGCACCGGCTGCTGGCGATGAGCACCTTTCCGCTGACCCTGCTGCACCTGGCGATGATGCTGGCGTTTGAGCTGCCCGATTATGCCTGGGATATCAAACATAACAAACGCACCCTGATGGTGCGTGTGGGCTGGCAGCGAGGCATGGCGCTGCATAATATTTTTATCCTGGCAGCTTACCTGATGCTGGGGGTTGCCGTAGCTTTTAGACTGCCTTTCTACATTGCGCTGCCGGCCTTCTTTACGCTGCCTCTGGGATTGCTGCAGATCTGGCAGATACGCCGCATCGCCGATGGCGGCAAGCCGAACTGGATCGCTGTAACCCTTGTGCCGGTGGTTTTGTTTGCCAGTACAACGTATCTGCTTAGCTTAGCGTATTGGACGCGTTAAAGATCTGCTCCTAAGGATTATCTCTCACAACATATGCCTGAATTTTTGACGTTATTACCTCCCACGCAGGCGCTGAGTGAACTGCTGGCGTACATAAAGGTCAGCCCAGCCGCGGAAGAGATCCCGGCGGAAAACGCGTTGGGCCGGGTGACAGCCAGGCCGGTGTTAGCGCCGCATCCGCTGCCTTCATTCACGCGCAGCACAGTGGATGGGTACGCGCTGCGCGCCGCTGATACATACGGAGCGAGCGACACCCTGCCGGCATATCTGCAGCTGGCGGGGGAGGTGCTGATGGGCGCTGAACCGGAGTTCTCCCTGAGCCGTGGTCAGTGCGCCTTGATCCATACCGGCGGGATGCTGCCGGATGGCGCGGATGCGGTGGTGATGATCGAACATACCCAATCAGCAGCTGCTGGCGAGATCGAAATCCTGCGGGCGGCAGCCGGCAGTGAGAACGTGCTCAAAGTCGGTGAGGATGTGCCGCTGGGCGAGCAGGTGATCAAGACCGGAACGCGCCTGCGCCCAGCGGAGATCGGCGGCATGATGGCTCTCGGGATTACCCGCCTGTGGGTGGCTCGACCGCCGTGCGTGGGTCTGCTCTCCAGCGGAGATGAGGTCGTCCCCCCCGAAGCCGATCTCAAGCCGGGACAGGTGCGGGATGTTAATGCCTATACGTTGAGCGCCCTGGTGCAGCAGGCAGGCGGTCAGCCAGTCCGCTACGGTATCTTACCCGACCAGGAGGATATCTTATACAAGTCTGCCAGCCGCGCCCTGCAGGAGTGCGACATGGTGGCGATCTCGGCTGGCTCATCGGCCAGCACGCGTGATCTGACCGCCCAGGTGATCAACCGACTGGGAAAGCCGGGAGTCCTGGTGCATGGCGTGAATGTGCGCCCTGGCAAACCGACCATCCTGGCAGTATGTGACGGAAAAGCAGTCATTGGCTTGCCGGGCAACCCGGTAAGCGCCCTGGTGATCGCCTGGCTGTTCATCGTGCCTGTGATCGAGGCCTGTCTTGGACTGGCGGATACCAGGCCAAGACCCAGCCTGCCGGCGAGTCTGGCTATCAACCTGCCTTCTCAGGCAGGACGAGAAGATTGGGTGCCAGTGCGCCTGGTCGAGGCATCCGGCGGGTACCAGGCCGAACCGCTTTTCAGCAAGAGCAACCTGATCTTCAGCCTGGCGCGCGCCGACGGGCTGGTGCGCATCCCGGCGGATGCGAACGGATTGGCAGCCGGGGAGAAGGTTGAGGTGGTCTTGTTCTGAAAGACCATGATGGGCCATCGTCTGAGCTTGCATCTGCTGGATGATACTCTGGCGGTCTGCCGGCTTCCACCTGGAGCGAGGCCGCCAGGCTGGGCGGGTTCTGGCGATCTGTGGGCTGTGATCCGCACTCCGGACGAGCTGACGGTTGTCTGCCGGGAGGATCTTGTCCCAGGCACAGTGCGGGCCGAGCGGAGCTGGCGAGCGCTCAAGGTGCAGGGTCCATTGGAATTTACTCTGACCGGGGTATTGGCCGCCCTGGCAGAGCCGCTTGCCCGGGCTGGCATACCGGTCTTTGCGCTGTCAACCTACGACACGGACTACCTGCTGGTCAAGATGGAGAACCTTGAGCGTGCCATACAGGTGCTGCGCCAGGCCGGACACACGATTATAGAATGATTTGTGATGAGCGATAATCGATCTATCTATCTACATGACATCCCCCTCCCCGAGGCCCAGGCGCGCCTGGAGCAGGCGCTGCTCGATGCCGGTCGCGGCGGCGTCCTGGGCAGCGAGGAAATCCCCTTGGATCAAAATGCTCTGGGGCGTGTGCTGGCGGAGTCGGTGTGGGCTAAGATCTCCTCGCCCCATTACCACGCTTCTGCGATGGACGGTTTTGCCGTTCGCGCTGAGCACACAGCCGGGGCGATGCCCACCCAGCCGGTCAGCTTGCGTTACGGAGACCGAGCCCAGTACGTGGATACCGGCGATCCGCTTCCCGAGGGAGCCAACGCTGTGATCCCGATCGAAAATATCGAGCCCCTGGATGAAGCTGGTGGCGTGAGCTCTGATCCCCGACATCCCCATACGATCCGTATTCGTGCCGCGGTAGCTCCGTGGCAGCACGTGCGCGCCCTGGGCGAGGATATTGTCGCCACCCAGCTTGTCCTTGCGGCGGGTCATGTTCTGCGCCCGGTGGATCTAGGAGCAATTGCCGCCTGCGGTCATGACCGGCTGTGGGTGGCACGGCGCCCCCGAGTGGCGATCATCCCCACCGGGTCGGAGCTGGTGCCAGTCGGTGCGGCGGTCAGGCCCGGCGATATCATCGAATATAACTCGTTGGTGCTGGCAGCCCAGGTTGATTCTTGGGGCGGCAGCGCCACGCGCTGCCCGATCACGCCGGATGATTTTGACCTTATCCGCCAGCAGGTGCGTCAAGCTGCCAGGACTCACGACCTGGTGCTTCTGAATGCGGGTTCTTCAGCCGGGTCAGAGGATTTTTCGGCGCGCGTGGTCGAATCGCTGGGCGTGCTGCTGGTGCACGGTGTGGCGGTGCGTCCCGGGCACCCGGTCATCCTGGGTATGGTGCAAAAGGAGAGCGAGCCGCCAGGCGACCAACCAGGCGATAAGCCAACCGAGTGGGTGCCAATCATTGGGGTGCCTGGCTATCCCGTCTCGGCTGCTCTGACGGGGGAGATATTCATCCGGCCCTGGATCGAACGCTGGCTGGGAAAGCAGGAGACTCTGCCCACGCGCGTGCAGGCTATCCTGACGCGCAAGGTCACTTCACCGGCTGGAGATGACGATTATATGCGTGTAGCTGTAGGTCGGGTGGGCGACAGGTTGCTGGCGGCGCCGCTCTCGCGCGGCGCCGGGGTGATCACCTCGCTGGTGCGAGCGGATGGCATTGCAGTACTGCCGCGCGGCTCCCAGGGTCTGCCGGCGGGCGCCGAAGTATCCGTGCGCCTTTACCGCTCACCCGGCGAGCTGGAGAATACCATCTTCGCCATCGGCTCGCACGATATCACCCTCGACCTGCTGGCGCATTATCTGGCGGAACGCGGGCGGCGGCTGGTGTCTGCCAATGTCGGCAGCCAGGGTGGCCTGGTAGCGCTGCGGCGTGGTGAAGCCCACCTGGCTGGTTCGCATCTGCTCGATCCGGAGACCGGTGAATACAACCTGCGCTATATCCCCCAGTATCTGCAAGGCATTCCGGTGCAGGTGATCGCGCTGGTGGGGCGGCAGCAAGGTCTGCTGGTCCAACCGGGAAACCCCAAGCAGATCCGCGCTTTGGGGGACCTGGTACGGCCTGATGTGACCTATATCAACCGCCAGCGCGGCGCCGGGACGCGGGTCTTATTGGACTATTATTTGGAGCGGCTTGCCCTGGATGCTCAATCGATCCACGGCTATGATCAAGAGGAGTACACCCATCTTGCGGTGGCTGCTGCGGTCCGCTCGGGGCGGGCAGATTGCGGGCTGGGCATCGCCGCTGCTGCTCAGGCATTGGAGCTGGATTTTGTGCCGCTCTATCAAGAACGCTACGACCTGGTGATCCCGGTAGAATTTGCTGCAGGAAAGCTGCTAGAGCCTTTATGGCAGGTGCTGGATGACGCGGAGTTTCGCCAGGCAGTCGCCCGGCTGCCTGGGTATGATGTGGAACCGATGGGCCGGCTGATTGCTGAGCTGACATAATGCCCTTAAGGAGGCGTGAATGCTGTTGCGCACAGGCGACCAGGCGCCGGATTTTTCCCTGGTAGATGACACCGGTGTCGAAAGGAAGCTGTCCGATTATCGCGGGCAGGCTGTGGTCTTGTACTTCTATCCCAAAGATGATACGCCAGGCTGCACCACGGAAGCCTGCAATTTCCGGGATGATTACGGCGCTTCCCAGCGCGCCGGTGTAACTATCCTGGGTGTCAGTCCGGATACGGTCAAGAAGCACGTGAAGTTCAAGGAAAAATACCACCTGCCTTTCACGCTGCTGGCTGACCCTGAGCATGCGGTCTGCGAGCAGTACGGCGTTTGGGGGCTCAAGAAGTTCATGGGACGGTCTTACGACGGCGTATTTCGCACCACCTTCCTGATCGGCCCGGATGGCAAGATCCTCAAGGTGTTCGAAAACGTCAAGCCAGCTGAACACAGCGCGGAAGTGCTGCAGGCCTTACAAGCGGCGGAATAACTCCTTTTTAGAGTAAAATAGGGGGCGTGAGAAAGCCGGACATGGATCATCGCAACCGGAATGCCCTGCGCTGGGTAGCAGCAGGATTTGCACTGGCTTTAATTGCCGGCTATGAGATCTTGTTGCGCGGCTGGCTGGGCAATTTGCCGCAGGCGTATTTGATTACCACGATCAGCCTCCTCCTTCTGGTTGGGGTTGGTCTGGCATATCTATTTATAGAACAATCGCTGCGCTGGCGCCAGGAGCGGGAGTCCTGGCAGGTGCAGCTCGCTGAGGCAGAACGGCTGGCTGCGGAGGCAAACGAGCGTCAGGAGAAAGCGCTGAAGATCAGCCAGATGTACGCCGCTGCCAGGGAGGAGAGCGAGGTCGTCGAGCTCGTCCTGCAGCTGTCGACTGAGCTGGTCGATGCACAAGGGGCATCGTTTGTTCCGCTGGACGAGCGCAGCCAGCCTCTCACGCCGGTTACCGTGGGTGCTTTGCCCTCCGACGTGACAGATGCCTGGTTGGAATACCTGGCCTCGCCTGCCATCCGGCATCGCTGCAGCACGTGCAGCTGGAAAGGTCAAATCGTCCATGAATGCCCGCTGCTGGGTAACCCAAAGCAGGACGCCCAGGGCATCTACTGCCTGCCGTTTATCCGTGATGACCAGGAATATGGTGTCCTCAATCTATACCTTCCTGAGGCTCGCCATATTGATGAACAGTCCCAGCAGTTCCTGCGCGAGATTATCGACGAAGCTACACTGGCACTGGAAGGTATTCGCTTTCGGAAACGCGGGCTGGCTACCCTGCGTGACCTCCAGATTGTCCGGGAGCAGACGGACCTGAACAGTCTGCTTTCGAGCTCGTTAGCCAGTCTCAGCGAGAGTCTCGAAGCCGATTACGCCAGGCTCTCCATAGCGAATTTTGGGGCTGCAGGAGAGAACACTGTGGTCACCGTCGGGGATTTGCCGCCCACTGCCCAACCGCTGGTGGACGGGATGCTTGACACAGTGACCAAATCAGGGGAGCCGGTGGTCATCGGGGATGTCTCAGCAGAGGGGCGGACTTTCTCGGGGCTGCGCTCACTGATGAGCGTCCCCCTGCAGCGCCCGGGTGAGGCCGCCTCTGGGGCGCTCTTAGTCGCCAGCGGCAAACTGAAGGCTTTCAACCCGTGGCAGCTCTCCATGCTGCAGATTATCTCCGGTCAGATCGCCCTGGTCGTTCACAATGTAGATGCGATGGCGGAGCTGGAATATCAAACGATCATGGAAGAGCGGGCGCGCCTGGCGCGTGAGATCCATGATGGTCTTGCCCAGACGTTGGGTTTTTTGAAATTGAAGATGGCCCAGGTCAAGAGCTATGCGGAAAATGGCGATCAGGCGCGCTTGATCGAGACCATTGAGATCATGTACGCGAATCTGAGCGAAGCCTATCAGGAGGTGCGCCAGGCGATCGATGGCCTGCGCATGGTAGCATATGGTGCTGGTCTGGATGGCTGGTTGCGCCTGACTGCAGCCGAGTTCGAAGAAAATACCGGGCTGGTCTTGCACATCAACGAGCCAATCGAGGAAGCGAGCTTATCTCCGGAAATGATCGCCCAGCTGGTGCGCATTGTCCAGGAGGCCCTGAACAATACCCGGAAGCATTCGCACGCCAGTCAGGTATGGGTATCCTGCCAGGAGATAGGCAGCGACTTGATACTGGAAGTGCGCGATGACGGGGCTGGTTTTGACATCGAAGATATCCCTGGTCCATCTCAGCACGGCTTGCAGGGCATGCGTGAGCGAGCCGACCTGATCGGGGCAGATTTCCAGGTGATCAGCCGCCCGAGAGGCGGAACCACGGTGCGCGTCCGCTTACCGCTGGCTTTGGAAGGCTATAAGTTGTGAAAAAAATCCGCCTGGTGATCGTCGATGATCACTCCTTATTCCGTTCTGGATTGGTCAGCTTGATCCAGGGCATGGCGGGATTCGAGGTGGTCGGCGAAGCCGGCAATGGGCGCGAGGCTTTGGACGTGGTCAGGCGCACCAAACCGGATGTCGTATTGCTGGATGTCAACATGCCGGTCATGGGGGGTGTTGAGACAGTCCAGGTCTTGCGCGAACATGAGAACTGCCGCATCCTCATGTTGACCATCTCCAAGAGTGAAGATGATTTATTTGGGGCGATTGCCGCCGGAGCCGATGGGTATCTGCTTAAGAATGCCACACCAGAAGAGCTTTCTAATGCCGTGCTCAAGGTATATGAGGGCATGTCGGTCCTGGCGCCAGAAGTGACCCGCCAGGTCCTGCGAGCTGTAAACCTGGATCAGAGCCGCGCCGCCGACTCGGGCCTCAGCAGCCGCGAGATGGAAGTCTTGAAATGCCTGGCGCAGGGGATGACCACTGCCCAGATCTCCTCGGATTTGTTCATCTCCGACAACACGGTTAAGACCCATGTGCGCCATATCCTGGAAAAACTGGAAGCAGCGAACCGGGCTGAGGCGGTCAGTAAAGCGATGCACCTTGGTCTGATCAATCCGGAGCACAACTTGAACAACTGAAATGCATTCTTGTACGCCGCGGAGGGGTGATTGGAAAATCACCCCTCCGTGTTATTTAATAAATCCCTCTTTTTTCAAGCCCTGGTGGATGACAATTTATACCAAATTTGGTAAATTATGCTGGAGATTGGCAGGATAAGGATTCTCTGAGGATGGCTGCGACCAAACCAAATCGACCTCAACGTGTGTTAATTGCATCCAGCCATGCGCTTTTTGGGCAGGGGCTGCGCAGTCTGCTGCAATCTCGTCCAAGATCGAACGTTGAGTTGATCGGCGTGGTCACAAGTGTGGAAGAGGCCATGCTGGCCCTGGAACGTCAGGACCCTGATCTCATCATCGTTGATTACGATGACAGTGTGCTGAACCGGGATGAGTTCCTGGCCCGCTTTGTGGAGGGAGAGAAGAAATTAAGGGTTGTGCTGCTTTCTCTTAATGAAGCGCAGGATGCGTTGGTTTACGATCGCCGCACCCTGTCGGCCTCTCAGATCGACGATTGGTTGGAAGAATGGACCTATGGGACAGGCTCTGCCGCCTCGGGCCCTGACGCAGCGGATGCAGCCGTGCCGCCCATTCGTGCGCAAGCAGCCAGCGCGAACATCGAACGCAGGAGTAGCTCTATGAAGCATTTAATTATTGCAGGAATATTGGTGGTAGTCGTTACGGCATTGCTGATCCTCGGCATGAGCCAGGTCCGGCTGCTCCCCGTCGCAGCCAGCGCTCAGGCGGTGCCGATTGACTTCATGTTTAACCTGGAATTCATTGTCATAGCATTTTTGTTCTCGTTGATCGTGGTCTTAATAGGTTACAGCATTGTCGTTTTCCGGCGTAAGCGCGGCGATACCACTGATGCCCGGCATATAGAAGGCAACACCCGGTTGGAGGTCGCATGGACAGCTTTGCCTCTATTTACGGTGCTGGCTTTCGCTTACCTGGGTGGGTGGAGCCTGAGCGAAACCGTGCGGGCTGACCCCAAGCCATTGGAGGTCAACGTAATCGGCTCTCAATGGTCCTGGCGTTTCGAGTATCCGGCGCAAGGCATCGTCTCCAACGAGCTGCGCATGCCTCTAAACAAGCAAGCGCTGCTGCATCTCTGGTCGACCGACGTGATCCACTCATTCTGGGTGCCTGAGTTTCGTGTCAAGCAGGATGCGCTTCCGGGCAGCCAGCTGACACGCGATCTGCGCGTTACGCCCACTGAGATCGGTGAATATAAGGTGCGCTGCGCTGAGCTGTGCGGCTTGAGACATACTTACATGGAATCGCCTGTGATCGTCATGCCCCAGGCTGATTTTGATGCCTGGGTGGCCGCGGAGTCGGGTTTGTCTGCCGATCCGGTGGAGCGCGGGCAGAGATGGTACACCGCCTATGGCTGCAACGCCTGCCACTCACTGGACGGCGCCCCCAGTGTCGGCCCGACCTGGCAGGGCACTTACGGCGAGCAGGTCACTTTCACCGATGGCAGCACCGGCACGGTGGATGACGCCTATCTTTACGAGTCTATCCGCAATCCAGGGACGAAGATCGTTGCCGGCTTTCAGAATCTGATGCCCGCCAATATTGCCTCCGATATGACCGATGATCAGGTCAACGACATCATACGCTTAATCGAGAGCTTGCGGTAAGACCTCTGCAGATCACAGGGCTTCTTTGAGGAGTTGATAAATGAGCGAAGCAGTTATGAATGAATACGAGAAAGCCAGCTTTTTCAAGATCGGGCTTGTGCGCGGGTTGATCTTTATGGTGGTTGGCTTCCTGGCTGGCAGCGGGCTGGTGACCCTGGTGCGCCTGCTGGCGGGATTGCCTGCCTGGCATCCCAATGCAGCCTGGACCGTGGGCGGCATATTTGGAACTGTCGCCTTCATGGTAGGGGTAGGCAGTGTCAGCGACTGGCTGAAGTGGACCCGGGGGGTTGAAACCCCTCAGCACCCAGAAGCGCCTCGCTACCGGGGCTGGGCGAAATACCTCAGCATATCCTTCGACCACAAGGTGATCGGCGTGCAGTACGGTGTCACTTCGCTGCTGCTGTTCTTGACTGCCGGGTTCTTTGCGCTGATCTTCCGCACCGAGCTGGCGGCTGAAGGCATGCAGTTCCTGGGTGAGAATGCCACCATTCTGGGCATCAACGGGCTGACTTTCTACAACACGATCATGAGCCTGCACGGCATCGTCATGATCGGGGCAACCTTACTGGGGGTGGGAGCCATGTCCAACTACCTGGTTCCCCTGCTGATCGGCACCAATGACATGGCGTTTCCCCGCTTGAATGCCTTTGCATTCTGGATCAACGTGCCGGGTGCAATCCTGCTGATCGCCACGCTGTTCCTGGGCGGCTTCGACACCGGCTGGACCGGCTACCCGCCGCTCAGCGCCCTGGCCCCGCTCGGGATGCAGATGTTCTTCCTGGGGGTCTATTTTATCGGTATGTCCTCCATCTTAGGCTCGCTGAACATTATCGTCACCATCGTCAAGCTGCGCGCTCCGGGGATGGGTTACTTCCGCATGCCTATCTTTGTCTGGACGGCCTTTGCGACCGCCATCATCGGTCTGACCGCCACGCAGCTGATCGGCCTTGCGTTCCAGCTGGTGATGTTCGAGCGCCTGTTTTTTATGGATTTCTTCAATCCGGCAGAAGGCGGCAATCCCATCCTTTTCCAGCACCTGTTCTGGTTTTACTCGCACCCGGCAGTCTATGTATTCATCCTGACCGGTCTGGGTGTGATCAGCGAGCTGCTGCCCGTCTTTGCCCGCAAACCGCTGTTCGGCTACCGTTGGGTGGCGCTCTCTTCCTTCGGCATTGCACTGGTTGGCTTCCTGGTCTGGGCGCACCACATGTTCACCTCGGGGATGGAATCCTACCTGCGTGTTCCTTTTATGTACAGCACCCTGCTGGTGGCGGTGCCCACCGGGGTTAAATTCTTCAGCTGGGTGGCTACCATTTGGGAGGGTAAGCTCAGCTTCGAGACGCCCATGCTGTTCGTGCTGGGCGCAATCTCGATCTTCCTGCTGGGTGGGCTCAGCGGACCGCCCAACGGGGTGGTCTCCACCGATCTGCATCTCCAGGACACTTACTGGATCGTAGGCCATTTCCATGCCACCTTATTCGGGGGGTTCGTCTTTCCTTTTTTTGCCGCGCTGTATTACTGGTTCCCGAAAATCACCGGGCGCATGTACAGCGAGCGCCTGGGCAAGATCCATTTCTACCTGATGCTGCCGGCCTTCTACGTTCAGAGCCTGGGCCAGATGCAGGTGGGACTTCTTGGTATGCGCCGCCGCATCGCCGATTACGATCCGGCCCTGGGTATCCAAACCTCTCATCTGTTGATCACGATCGCGGGCTACTTGATCGGGCTCGCGGTCTTGATTGCAGTTTACAATTTTATAACCAGCGCCCGCCGAGGCCCCGTGGCAGTTGCCAACCCGTGGCGCTCGCGCTCGCCTGAATGGCAGATCCCATCACCCGCCCCGGCCCATAACTACGAAGAGCAGCCGATTGCGGTTGGCGAGCCATATGACTACGGCCTGGCGGGCTCGGTGTTTCTCGACATGCATCCCAGCCGGTCGGAGCTCCCAGCCAGCGCTGCACCTCCTGGAGAGGTCCCCAGCAGCCCCGCTCCAGCGGCAGCTGATTAGAAGTCATCTCAAAACAGTTGTTTGGTGGGTGTGTAGCGGCGAAGCCACCTAACACACACCAGGATCTCCGGTTTTGAGACAGCCAATAGACAATTCGCGCAGTCCGGGATGCCCGGACGGTGCTGAGGAGTAAACATATGGAAGCAAAAGCAGACGATAAACTGGTTATCCAGAAGAAGGAAGCCTTCGGCCGGGGTGTGAGCGTGATTATCTTGCTCCTGGCCCTGACATTGGGCGAATTTTGGATCGGATCGGTGGCTTCAGCCTGGAACGTGGTTGGCACGATCCTGATCGCCATCGCCGTGATCAAGACTTTCCTGGTGGTGCGCGATTATATGCACATCGGGCGGCTGTTCTCCGATGGTGAGGAGGAGGCCTGAGCATGACAACTCACACTTCGACCGTTATGGATTATCAGAAGAAAGTCTCGATCAACCGTCTGGGTTTATGGCTGTTCCTGGTATCGGATGCCTTTGTCTTTGGCGGTTTGCTGGTGGCGCGTTTCTACCTCCTCGGAGGCGGCAGCCGCCCGGAGGTCAACCAGCTTGTCGGTCTCATCGTCACCCTGGTCCTGCTGGCAAGCAGCTTCTTCATGAACCGTGCCGAGACTGCCGCCGCGTATGGCGACCGCAAGACCTTCCTCAACAGCACACTGATCACAATGCTGTTGGGCATCATCTTCCTGGTGGGGGTGGTCGGCGTGGAATGGCAGATCGCTCCCTTCGGACCGGGCGATGGCATCGTTGGCTCGCTTTTCTACACCATGACCGGCTTTCACGCCTTTCACGTGCTCACTGGGGTGATCTTCCTGTTCATTGTCTATCGCAATGGGCGTAAGGATCTGTACAGCTCCGAGCGGCATTGGCCGGTCGAGGCTTGCGCAGTGTACTGGCACTTTGTAGATGTGGTTTGGATGTTCTTCTACCCGGCGCTGTACCTGATCGGCGTGGCTGTACTTTAGTTCTGTGCTGAGGGAATCCGGCCTGCTTTGCTCTGGAACTTCCGAGCGGCGGGGAGTAGGTCGGGCTGAGAAGATCTGAGTAAAGTTATGAAAACAAGATGGTTATTCTTGGGAGGGGGGCTGGTTCTGGGGGTCGCGCTGGTGTTGGCGGGTTTCCGCTTTGCACAGCGACAGTACACTTACCGCGGATCACTGATCGACCCGCCGGCTCCGGCTACCGATTTCGAGCTGACCGACCAGAACGGGCAGCGCTTCCGGCTGAGTGACCAACAGGGCGATATAGTCCTGCTCTTCTTCGGCTATACCCACTGCCCGGATGTTTGCCCGGTGACTTTGAGCCATTTTCAATATATCCAGGAGCAGCTTGGCGACGGGGCATCCGAAGTGCGCTTCGTCTTCGTCACCGTCGATCCAGAGCGTGATAATCCCGAAAGACTGAAGACCTACCTGTCTGTGTTCAATGCCGGCATCACCGGATTGACGGAAAGCCGGGTGAACCTGGAGCCGGTCTGGAAGGCCTACGGCGTCTACCAGGCCAAACAGGAGCTTGGCAGCGCAGCCGGCTATCTTGTTGATCACACCGCGCGCACCTATCTGATCGACCGGCAGGGAAATTGGCGCCTGACCTATCCATTTGAAATGGATCAGGAAGACCTGCTCGCTGATGTGCGCCATCTCTTAGCCACTGAATAAACCGCTATGAAACCACAGTATAAGCCCTACTTATTGCGCCTGCTGGTTACCTTCCTGGTCTCGGTGGCCGCCATGGTGATTATCACCGAGGGCGCTTACCTGCTCCAAAAAGAGGATACCGACCGGGGACCCAAGACGATCCAGATCGTAATTCCTGCCGGTGCTTCCGAGCGCGTGGCGGCTGGAGAGACCCTCGATACCCTGCCGGAGAATATGACCTTTGTCATCGGCGATGTGCTCGAAGTGGTCAACCAGGACGCCGTAAATCACCAGCTCGGTCCGATCTGGGTCCCGCCGGGAAGCACCGGGCGCATCGTATTAGACCAATCGGACAAATTCTCTTATACCTGCTCTTTTGCCCCGAATAACTATTTGGGATTGGATGTCAAAAAACCGACCACGCTCAAGACCCGCCTGACCGGTCTGGCTATTTCCGTGCCAACGACCATGGCGTTCCTTTTTATCTACAGCCTCCTGGTTTTTCCTATCGGTGGAAAAGCAAAGACGAGCCGGACGGAGGCAGGCATATGAGTGAAAACAGCCTGGGCGTGCGTAAGGCTGCGGCAGTGGACGCGGCTGTGGCCGCGGCTCGCCAGCCCAAAGCGGGTAAGCGCACCCGCCCGGTGATCTTGCGCATGTTCAGCAAGCGCTGGATCCTGGCAACCCTCCTGGTTGTCATCGGCGTGGGGGTCAACGTCCGCCTGGGCATCTGGCAGCTCGACCGCCTGGAGCAGCGCCGCCTCTTCAATGCACGCGTGCTGGCCCAGGTGGACCAGCCACTGCTGGTGCTGGAAGGCGAGGCGCTCAAGGCTGACCTGGCAAGCATGGAGTACCGCTCAGTCGTCGTGGTCGGCGAGTACGATCACGCCCACGAGGTGGCCTTGCGCAACCAGACCTGGGAAAACCAGATGGGTGTGCAGCTGCTCACTCCACTGCGCATCCAGGGCAGCGACAAGTATGTGCTGGTCAACCGCGGTTGGGTGCCGGACAACGATTTTGTTTATGATGGTTGGGATGAATATAACGAGCCGGGGATGGTCGAGGTCCACGGCATCCTGCGCGCTCCCCAGAGCAAGCCGGATTTCGGTCAGCGCCGTGATCAGATCCCCGCCTCGGGCGAGCCACCGCTCCGGGCCTGGTACTTTGCCAATGTAGATGCCATCACCGCTCAGCTTCCCTATCCTCTATTATCAGCCTATGTTCAGCAGGCGCCCAGTCCTGAATGGGCCGGGCTGCCTCACCGCACTCAACCGGACCTTGAAATCACCGAAGGTCCCCATATGAGCTATGCCATCCAGTGGTTCACTTTTGCCTCCATCCTGGGGATCGGCTACCCGTTCTTTATCCGCCGCCAGGAACGTAAAGACTGATGCCGCTGCAGCTCATCCAGGAAGGACCAGGAGCGATGACCTTGAAAACCAAATCCGCAACGGCCAGATCCAACCAGCACCACCTGATGCGCAACCTGCTGTTAGCCGCCTCGATCGCGACCTTTGTTTTGATCGTGCTGGGCGGCATCGTGCGCGTGACCGAATCGGGCGGTGCCTGCCCGGATTGGCCCACCTGCTTTGGAGGGTTCACCCCACCTGCCAGCCAGAGCGCCCTGTTGGACTACCTGCACCGCCTGGCGACCGTGCTGGCAGGCGCCTTGCTGATGGTAGCTGGGTTGGCTGCCTGGCGAGGCCGGGAGGCATCCCGGTGGGTATGGGTTCCGCTTCTGGCAGCCATCGTATTCATGGGGCTGCAGGTGCTCTTAGGGGCAGTCATCGCCTTGGATCTCCTGCCCGCCGTTGAGCAGTGGTCTTCAGCGCTTCACCTGTCGCTCTCTCTGTTGGTATTGGGTTTAAGCGTGGCTTCGACTGTAGCAGCCTTTATTCCGCATTCTATAGAAGACCTGCAGCCCGCCCCCGCTTTCCGCTCCGCGTTTGCCCGCCTCTCCCTCCTCACGCTCGGTGTGCTGTTTACACTCCTGGTCAGCGGCGCAGTGGTAGCCGGCAGCCAGAGCAGCACAGCCTGCCGCGGGTGGCCCCTGTGCGATGGTGCCTTGATCCCTGACTCCCCGGCTGCCTGGCTCAATTTCGGGCACCGCCTGCTCGTCCTGTTGAGCGCCTTCCTGGTGGCTGGTCTGCTGCTGCGCGCCTGGCGGGCACAGCGCACCCAACCGGTTATCTTAGTGGCGACCACCGCCGCGGCAGTGCTTTTCTTTTCCCAGGCGCTGCTCGGCTCTAAAATGACGGCTGGCTTTCCCCCCTACCTACTGGGACTGCACCAGGCTACCTCCGTAGCTGCCTGGGCGGCGATGGTGGTCCAGGTTGCGGCGGTTGGGCTGGCGGGTCGCACGACGGAAGAAGAATCGACCGAAGCGGCAGCCATTCAAGGCCGGCGCGGCCTGGGGCGTGACCTGTTGATGCTCACCAAGCCAATTGTTGTGGCTTTGCTGCTGGTGACCACCTATGCCGGGATGGTCATCGGAGCGCAGGCCTGGCCTTCGTTGTCATTGACATTCTGGACGCTGCTGGGCGGCTTCATGGCAGCTGGCGGCTCCGGCGCCATCAACCAGTACATCGACCGGGAAGACGACACCAAAATGCAGCGCACCCAGAAACGCCCCATACCCGCTGGGCGGCTTACCCCCGCCGAGGGGCTGGCTTTCGGGGTGGGTATGGCGCTGGCGTCCTTCTACCTCATGGTCGCCATGGTTAGCTTCCTGGCGGCGATACTCAGCCTGGCCGGGATTATCTATTACGTGCTGCTGTACAGCATCTTTTTGAAAAAGACCACTGTTCAGAACATTGTCATCGGCGGAGGGGCAGGGGCGATCCCGCCTTTGGTGGGCTGGGCGGCATCCACCGGTAGCCTGAATATCCCCTCCCTGTTCTTGTTCGCCGTGGTTTTCATGTGGACCCCGCCGCATTTCTGGGCGCTGGCTCTGGTGCGCACCAGGGATTACGCGCGTGCCGGTGTGCCGATGCTGCCGGTGGTGCGCGGCGAGAACGAGACCCGCTGGCAGATCTTTCTGTACACCCTGGAGCTGGTGGGGCTGACCCTGTTCCTGCCGCTTTTCGGACTGGGCGGCAGCATTTACCTGGTGGGGGCAGGGGTGTTGGGCGCCTGGCTGCTGCTGGCAGCCTGGAAGGTCTGGAACCAGGGCGGCAACAAGCTGGCCTGGAAGATGTACCGCTATTCGAGCATGTACCTGGCCTTCCTGTTTGTGGTGTTGATGGTGGACGCCCTGGTGGGGTAGTAAAGCCGGTTAATACATTATAGGGGGAAGCATATCCTAGGGGCGAAGCATGAATAAAGCTTCGCCCCTATTTATATTCCATAGACCCCTTTCTTGCGAAAGCTACGATTTTCTCCAAATTGGGTATTGACAAACGTCTAAAACGGCCTATACTGTTATCTACAAGAATGAGTGAGTACTCACTTTATGAGTGAATGTTCACTCAATCGAAAGGAGATGCCGTGGAAAATACGTCTGCAGATTTGCGCCGCGAGCGGCGCATCGCCGGTCGCCGGCAGCAGATCATTGAAGCCGCCGCCAGGTTGTTCGCGGAGAAGGGCTTCCATCGCGCTACCACCCGCGATATCGCCGATGCAGCCGATGTCTCCGAAGGCACCCTCTACAATTACTTCTCGAGCAAAGACGAGCTGCTGATGGCGATCATGGAGGTGCTTTCCGACATGTCGAAGCTGGGCGATCCCTACGACCATAAAGTCCCAGATGAAGCCCGGGAGTTCTTGGTAGAGATGATGCTCCTGCGCCGCGAGACGGTCGATCGCTCCTCCGATATGCTGCAGTCGGTCTTGTCGGAAATATTGGTCAATCCCGAGCTGCGCCGGCGCTACTACACGGACCTGGTCGTCCCAAGCATGGAGATGCTGACCGCCCACCTGGACGAGCGCATCGAGCAGGGACAGCTCCGCCCGATCAACGTTGCCTATGCGAGCCGGGTGATCATCGCCTTGCTGCTGGGGCTGTACGTGCTGGAGGTGCTGGGAGATCCTGTGATCCAGCCGCAGTGGGAAGAGCTATCGCAGTTCGTGGCCTCGGTATTTATCGAGGGTGCCAGACCGGCGGACTGATCCTTGCCATTCTGCAGACCGTAAAGAAAGCGGCTGAGAGGCTTGAGAATTCGCTCGAGCCATCGCTGAGGCGTATGGCATGCTGCTAAAAAATTTGCTGCGACGAAAAATCCGCACCTTGCTGACTATACTGGGGATCAGCATCGGGGTGGCAGCTATTATCGCTTTAGGCGCTATGGCAGATGGGCTGCAGGCGGGTTATGGCGCCATGCTCTCAGGCAGTAAAGCTGACCTGGTGATCAGCCAGCCCAACTCTTTTGATATCAGCTACAGCTCGGTAGATGAGAGCATCGGTCCCGAGCTCTCCGCAATGCCTGAAGTGGCGGCTATCAGCGGCATGCTGCAGGGCTGGAGCCAGACGGAGGGCGAACCGTTTTTCTTCGTCTTCGGCTATCCGGTGGACAGCTTCGTACTTGACCGCTTCCAAATCATCGATGGCGTCGGGCTGGACAGCCACGAAGCCCGCGCCCAGCGCGGTAACCCGGTGCTGCTCGGCTCAGCCGCCGCGGAAGTCCTGGACAAATCCCCTGGAGAAATCATCCATCTGACCGGCGCTGCCTTTCGCGTGGTCGGTATTTACGAAACCGGCGACGCATTCGAAGACTCGGCCGCAGTGCTGCCGCTGGAAGAAGCCCAGATATTAGTTGGCAAGCCGCGCCAGGTCAGTTTGTTCTACCTGCAGCTCAAAGATCCATCCCTGCGCCAGCGCTTCATCAGCCGGGTCGAGCGCAAATGGCCGGATTACTCCATCAGCGGCATCGATGAGTACACCGCCGAGCAAACTATGTCGGATATCGTGCGCGGCTATGTATGGGCCATCGGCGGTCTGGCGATCGTCATCGGCGGGGTGGGCATGATGAATTCCCAGCTCATGGCAGTCTTCGAGCGCACGCGTGAGATCGGCGTGCTGCGCTCGATCGGTTGGAGCAGGCAGCGCGTATTATGGATGATCCTGGGTGAGACGCTGCTGGTGTGCCTGTTAGGCGGTGTCGTAGGGGTCTCGATCGGTTGGTTGCTGCTCTACATGCTTTCCGCTGAAGCCGTATTCATGGGCCTGGTGGAGCCAACCCTCTCGCCCTCTTTACTTATCCAGGCGCTGGTGGTTGTGCTGGTGCTGGGGCTGGTCGGCGGGTTGTACCCTGCGTGGCGGGCGGCGCGCCTGCAGCCGGTTGAAGCATTGCGCTATGAAGGCGGCAGCTCAGGCGGTAAGGTGCACCGTCTGCCGTTGGGTGGCATGGCAATCCAGAGCCTCTTCCAACGCTCTCTGCGTACATTCCTCACCCTGGGCACGATCGGTTTGACGGTGGGTGCGCTCATATCCCTGGAGGCGATCATACAGGGTATGGCGAATTCTATGCGCGGCATTGTCGGGGATGTGGAGATCATGGTGCGCCAGGCGGATATCTCGGATACTGAGCTGAGTGTCCTGGATGGGCGTATTGGAGATAAGATCGAAGCCTACCCGGATGTGCAGAGTGTCAGTGGGGTGATATTTTCTGCCATCTTGATGCCGGAATCCAGCGGATTTTTCATCATTTTTGGTTACGAGCCGAATGAATATGCCATCCAGCGCTACAACATCGTCGCCGGCGAGCGCCTGACGAACAACCGGCAGATCATCCTTGGGCGCCATATGGCGGAATCGCTGAACAAGCGCCCCGGCGATACCATCGAGCTGAGTGGGGTGCGCTACCGCGTGGTTGGCATCTATGAGACCCAGATTGGTTGGGAAGAGATGGGTGGGGTGATGACGCTGCGCGACGGGCAGGTGCTCATCGGCCGGCCGAACAAGGTCAGCATGTTTGCCGTCAAGATGCGCAACCCCGAAAAAGCCGGGCAGGTGGTGGAAATAATTAACGCTGAGTTTCCCGAGGCTGTGGCGTCATTGAGCGGCGATTTTGTCGACCAGATGCCGGATTTCCAGACCACAGATGCCTTGATGGGAGGTATCTCTTTTATCGCCATTGCTGTTGGAGGTATCGGCGTTTTGAACACTATTTTGATGTCGGTATTTGAGCGCACGCGCGAGATCGGTGTGCTGCGCGCTCTGGGCTGGCGCAGGATCAGCATCCTGGGGATGATCCTGAACGAAGCCTTCTGGTTAGGCCTGTTGGGTGGTCTGGCGGGTATCGCCATCGCCTTCGGCCTGACCACTTTGATCTCGGCGGAACCAACGGTCGGAGCGATGATCCAGCCGCACTGGGAGTGGCAGATGTTTGCGCGTGCCCTGGTCATCGCCTTGAGCCTGGGCATGCTGGGCGGAGTCTATCCCGCTTACCGGGCCACACGGCTGCAGCCTGTGGAAGCGCTGCGTTATGAGTAAGGAGAATAGTCATGCGAACGAAGCTTTATACCACCATCTTGCTGTTGATCCTTCTGGGAGTGAGCGGCTGCAGCGCCTTAGGCCAGCAAGCCACTCCGACCCCGGAGCCCGAACCGGAAGTTGAGTTCAATCCGGTAGTCAGCGCCACCGGCGCGGTGGTGCCTCAGCGCTGGGCGCGGCTTGCCCTGTCGGGCTCGGGGATCATCACCGGTCTGCCCGTCAGCGAGGACGAAACCGTCAGCGCCGGGCAGACGCTGCTGCGCTTGCAGGGTGAAGAAAAGCTTGCGGCAGCCGTGGCAGCCGCCCAGCTGGAGCTGGCTGCGGCTGAGCGCGCCCTGGATGACTTGTATAAGAACCCTGAGCTGCGCGCCGCCAGCGCCAACCAGGCGATCGTGGATGCGCGCCTGGCGATCCGGGACGCTGAGCGGCGGATGAAGAACCTTTCGACCTCCTCCGCCCAGGCTGATATCGACCAGGCGCGGGCCGTGGTGGCGATCTTGCGCGATAAGCTTGAGGATGCCCGCGAGGATTACAAGCCCTACGAGAAAAAGCCCGAGGATAACGTCACCCGGGCCGGATACCTGAATAAGAAGGCCGAGGCGGAGAAGAAGTACGACGACGCCGTGCGGCGCTTGAACAACCTCTTGGGCAAGGCCAACGAGCTCGATCTGTCTGAAGCCCAGGCCGATCTGGAGCTGGCGCAGGCTCAGCTGGCAGTAGCCGAACGTGACTATGAGATGTATAAGGCCGGACCTGACCCCGCCGATGTGTCTCTGGCGCAAGACCGGATTGATAACGCTCAGGTGCAGGTCACAGCCGCCCAGGCAGCCCTGAAGGATCTGGTTTTGGCGGCGCCTTTTGACGGTACGGTCGGCGAGCTGTACGTCCACTTGAACGAATGGATCGCTCCGGGTCAGGCAGTGATGCTCCTGGCAGACCTGGGGAGCTTGCGGATTGAGACCACCGACTTGAACGAGATCGATGTCGCCCGCATCGAGGAAGGCGACGGGGTCTCGATCACCTTCGATGCGCTGCCCGGCGTGGTTGTGACCGGTAAGGTGGCGCGCATCTCCTCCAAAGCCGCCGCAGGCTCGGGCGTGAACTATACGGTAGTGATCGAGATGGACGAGGTTCCCGCCGGGCTGCGCTGGGGGATGACGGCCTTCGTCGATATCCAGGTCGAGTAAGGATCGGGATGGCAGGCATGACAACCTCTGATGAATGGATTATCGAGACGCAGGACCTGACCCGCATCTATGGCGATGGTGAGGCCATCCGCGCCCTGGATGGGGTGAATATGCGCGTCCGGCGCGGCGAGCTGGTGGCGGTGATGGGACCAAGCGGCAGCGGGAAGAGCACCTTGCTGAACGTGATCGGAGCCTTAGACCGGCCCAGCAGCGGGCAGGTGTTTGTCGCTGGGCAGGATGTGACCAAGATTCGCAACAAAGACCGCTTCCGGGCGAAGACAGTGGGCTTTATGTTCCAGCTCCACAACCTCCTGCCCACCCTGACGGCGCGTGAGAACGTCGAAGTCCCTATGACCGGCTACCTGGGCCGCCGCCTGCGCCGCGAGCGCGCTAAAGAGCTGCTCGAGCTGGTCGGCTTACCGGACCGCATGAACCACCTGCCCAGCCAGCTCTCCGGGGGGCAGCGCCAGCGGGTGGCGGTGGCGCGCGCCCTGGCGAACAATCCGCCGCTCGTGCTGGCAGACGAGCCGACCGGCAGCCTGGATACCGTCTCGGGTCAGGAGCTGCTCAAGCTGCTGTGGGAGCTCAACCAGAGCCAGGGGACAACCTTCCTGGTGGTGACCCATGATCCGGCAGTCGCCCGCCAGACGCGGCGGGTGCTGGTGATGGCGGATGGTAAGATCGTGCGCGAGGACATCATCGGCTCCCCGCTGGAGGAAGACTTGAAGATGTGGCGCCATTCCGGGCTCGGAAGACGAATAGTTTCCGGGGAGGTGGAGGCCCTAGAGCCGCTGGGGATCAGCACGGATGAGAGCGATGTGCTGCGCGATCTGCTGACCGCGGCGGATTAAGGAATAAGAGCCAACCACCAACGATGAAGAGATGCCCTCGACATTCGCCGCTCATTAGAAACACTCCGTCGCTGCGAGCCGTCCTTTGGCGAAGCAGTCTCTCTCTGGGCACATGGTCAAAGAGAGATGGCTTCGTCGCTACGCTCCTCGCCATGACGTGTTTCTTTATTAATACTTTGCGTTCTTAGCGGCTTTGCGGTATGCACTTATTCTTAGCGATGTCTCACGACTTAATGTCGATTACCGTCCCCCGCCCCTGGGTGTACCGATCCTGGAAGGAAGCCACGGGCGTAGTCCAACGGTACAGCCACAGGGCATCTTCATTGCGCAGGTTGACGCACCCGTGGCTCATCTGGCGCCCGAAGTTGTTATGCCAGTAGGTGCCGTGCAGCGCCAGCCCATCCTTGTGGAAGAAGCAGTCCCACGGCACGCCCAACAGCTCGTAGGCCTCGATATCATCGGTCAGGCGCCCGTCGCCCATGTGGCGGGAGGGCATTTTCATGCTCACCCGGAAGCGTCCTGGTGGAGTGTCAGTCGGGATGCCGTTGGGCGATGGACCGTCGCTGGGTAGGCCGGTCGATACCTGAGTAAGGAACACGATCTGATCCCCCTCGTATGCGCTGAGGGTCTGCGTGGCGAGCGAGATCTCGATGCGCTTCTCTTGTGCAGGGACATGCGGAGAGAGGGGTGTGATCTCAGAAGCGTCGATGGGTCGTACGTGCACCGCCGGGACGTGGAGCCGTACATGGAGCAGGTCGTCGGCCAGGCGGTACCACGGCTTGCCATCCGGCCCCTCATCCACGGCGGTGATCCAATAGACGGATTGGTAGTACAGGCGGTACAGCCGCTGCCACCCGCCCCCAGGCGTGAAGCGATAGGAGTCGCTGTAAGGCACAGTGATCTGCCCAAGGCGACCGCCTCGGGGGATGTGCTCCAGGATGTGCGGGTAAATATCCGCACCGTCGACACGCTGAAGATAGCCGCTGTGCACGTAGCCTTCTTCGAGCTGGTACCAGAGCGGGTTGTGTTGGGGACCGTGCGGTGAGAGCTGCCTGCCGTACACGGGTAGGATCTCGTCACGGTGTAGCATCCCCGTGCGCTCACTACTGAAATCTGGCTTCGAGTAGCGGTAGATAGCAGTCGTTGTCACCCGGGCGCGGCCGACCGCATGGGGCGGTGGATCATTCTCGGGCGGGTAGGGCATGCCGAGCGGTGGAAGCAGCGCAGCCAGAGCACCAAGCCCGCTCAGTTTGAGAAATTCCCGGCGCGAGTAGCTCTCCTGCACTGCATCGGTCTCCCAGGCGGGGGTCAGATGATCTCCACAAGCGTGCCGTTGCCACGGCGCTCCCAGTCGTCCTGGGATTCGATCGGGGTCTTGAAATAGGGGGTCGACCACCGGAACAGCCATTTGGCGTCTTCGTTGCGCATGTTGACGCAGCCGTGGCTCATCTGGATGCCGAAATTATTGTGCCAGTAGGTGCCGTGCAGGGCGTAGCCGCCGGGGTGGCGGAAGAAGCATGTCCACGGCACACCGGGCAGGGAGAAGGCCCCGCTGTCGGCATCCGGGTTGCCGGAGACGCTGCCCATGTGTTTGTTGGGCATTTTCGAGTAGATTCGGAACTCCCCGCGCGGGGTGGCGGTGGGCAGGTCGTCCTCGTTCCCCTCGCGGGTGGGGATGCCGGAAGAGATGCGCGTCTGGTAGACCAGCTGGTCGTCTTCATAGGCGTTGAAGGTCTGCTGGCTGAGGATGACTTCGATGCGCTTCTTGTGGTCGGGGACGTTCGGCGAGATGGGCGCCAGCTCGCTGTCGGGTATGGGTCTGAGATGCACGGCGGGCACGAAATATTTCAACCCGGAATACAGCTCGGATGTGATCTGGTACCACGGCTCCTGGTCCGGGCCTTGATCAACCGTCGTGGCCCAATGCGTGGTCTCGAAATACAGGCGCTCCCCGTCCCACGGACGCCAGCCATCGGAGGCCGAGTACTGGTAGGCCGTGGTATAGGGCACCGTCACTTCGCACAACTGCCCGTTCTCAGGGACGGCCGGCAGGACTGGATTGTGGCTGATCTTCACCCTTTGCAGGAAGCGACTGTGCAGGTAGCCGCCCCATACCCGGTACCAGAGCGGGTTGTAGGACGGCCCGTGAGTGGACTGCACTTCGTAATAGATGTGGACGATCTGGTCGCGGTAGCGCTTGCCGATGATCTGGCTGTCATCGCGCGACTGGCCGTACAGGTCGATTTCGTCCACGGTGACGCGGGCGATCTCGCCTGTGTCCTGCTCGGCGGGACGTGGGAAATCTGGGCCAACCGCCAGGCCCGCCAGCGCCAGACCGCCGATCTTGAGAAATCCACGCCGGGATAATGCCCTGTTCATGATTCAGGATTATACCCGATGCCTTCCGAGGGGTTCTTCTGCTGGCGATTAGAGTTGTATAAGAGAGGTTGCATTCTTTCAAAGTGTATGGTAAACTACCAATGCGAACGTCCGGGTGCCCCCCTCACCCGGGCGTTCGCATTTTAATCACGTAGGCTTACGGATCGCCGTAGGTGACAATCAGTGCCGGGCGGGCTTCGGGCATATAGTCATCCACATCGGAGGAATAGAAATATTTCCCGCTGTGCTGGGCTGTGTCGGCTGAGTATAATACCAGGCGTAAAGGTTGACCTGTGTCATAGACCTGGGCTACAGTACGGCTGAGATCCCAGCGGCGTTCCACTCCCGGAACACCTGGAAAATCCAGCAGAGGATCGACCCACGCCCTGCTGACATTTTCTGTTGCCAGGGGAGCGTTGTTCCAGGTGATACTGGCTTCATCCCAGTCCTGATCGACCGTGAGCACCTGAATGAGCGAGGCATAGGCCTGGCTTGGATCTGAATTACCGAATTGGTGCAGCACTAACTCGGCAGAGACAATCATCTTATCTGCGGGGATCGAATTCAGGGGGAAAGTAATATATAGCTTGGAGAAGCACGGCCAATGGACGATGTCGATCTCGTTTTGGACGTTCACTTGGGTGTATCCACTATAGTTGGCGTCACCCCAACCGTTGAAGTAATCGGGGTCAAACTGGCCGCCGCAGAGCGTATGCCCACCGACATGTGCATCGGTTACTATCGCTCCATTTAGCTTGTAGCGGATCGTGATCGTTTGCTGGTTTGTCACCTGGGGCGGGGTGTAGCCCGGTAAGCCAAAGTGGATCTGGTTCCAGGTGGATGGGTCGTCACGATCCATATCTGCAGGCCAGTATTTATCAGCAATAGGTGTGCCAGCCTCGTCATCCCGATCGTGCAGCTCCAGCGCCATACGCCATTCACTTCCCTCACCGGGTGTCCCGCTCAAATCCAGACTATTATAGGGGATCTCGAAGGTGGCGCTCCAACCGCGATCGTCTATATCATTGTTTGGGATATCGCCCCGATAGCCAGTGGTCGTGGTAAATGGGGTCGTGCTGGATACCCAGCCAGAAGGGCTGCCCTGGTAGCTGGCGCGGTAAATGAGGCGATCTTCCCACCAGTTGTATTGGACCACGAACCGGTAGGCGCGGCTGTCAATATGTTCTCCCGGATCGGATTGGGTGTATATATAGAGCGTGACCGCGTCCCAGTTCTCCAAGTTGGCGGGGGCGGGCTCGGTGTCGTACCAGACACGCCGGTCGGCGATGCGCAGGTCGACCAACAGCGCCTCGTCACCATAGCCAACCCGGATATCGGCGTAGTTCTCGGTGGGCGTCACCCGTCCGAACCAGGCAATGGCAGACTCCCACCAGCCGGTGAAGGGCGGGACGTTGATGCGCGCTTCAGCAGTCAGGGGTCCGGGTGTGGGGCCGGGCGTAGGATTGGGGGTAGGCTCGGGGGTTGGATCGATCGAATTATCCACCGGGTTGAAGACCAGGGGGAGATAGATCGTGCTGTCGCTTTGGGCGCTGGCGATAGGTGTTGCGCCGCGGTCCACCCAGATCGAGAGCGCCACGAAAAGCGCCAGGATCAGCAGAAAATAGGGCATCTTCCGATATCTGTCAGCCATAGAGCCACCTCCAGCCCTTGAAACAATTCGTCCCGGGGGGATTTCTCCCCTCGGGACAATCTAGAGTTCATCTCAAAAACAGGAGGTTTTGTGGTGTGTGTGCCGGCGAAGCCGGCACACACACCACAAATAACCATTTCTGAGATGACTTCTATACGATCTGTCGGGGCGCTGGGATTTGAACCCAGGACTTCTTGCACCCCATGCAAGCGCGCTAGCCGGTCTGCGCCACGCCCCGATTGCGGAACACATTCTACTTGAGGAAGGGCGGATTGTCAAATCGGGAATGGGGAAATGGGCATGGCTTTCTCAAAGTCGCGAATTTGCCGAGACAAGCAGTGCGAAAGCCTGGTC